>JBBRJM010000001.1:0-69836 GCA_038219305.1 Minisyncoccia bacterium
TACACATTTCAGTTATGGCTGAAATGTGTAAATATGAAAAATCTCTATACTTGCGATAGTAGATGATGTTAATGTATAATTTGTGTATATGGAAAATAAAGGAGAAACAAGACAATGCCAAAATTGCAAAAATGACTTTATGATCGAGCCAGATGATTTTTTGTTTTATGAAAAACTAAAAGTTCCTCCCCCAACTTTTTGTCCTCATTGTCGTTTTGTTCGCCGGATGATTTGGAGGAATGAAAGATCTCTATATAAAAGAAAATGCGATATGTGTGAGAAAAATATTATCTCAATGTATGACGACAAGGTAGTTTTTCCTGTATATTGTCCGGAGTGTTACCAAAGTGATAAATGGGAAGGAAGTCAGTATGCACAAAATTATGATTATTCAAAACCATTTTTTAAACAATGGAGAGAATTATTTAGTAAGACCCCAAAACAATCAAGATTATTGTATGGTCAATGTTTAGATTGTGAATATACTAATTTTGTCAAAGACGGAAAAAATGTTTATCTTTCATTCTCAGCTCTCGGTGTCGAAGGGATATATTACTCAAGCAACATAGATCATTCTAAGGAAATGATAGATTCTTATAATGTTGTAAAAAGCGAATTTTTATACGAAAATATAGGTGTAACTCAAAATTATAATTGCAAATATATATATTGGTCTTCTTGTTGTGTAGATTGTAATTTTATCTTAGATTGTAATAATTGCAGTAATTGTTTTGGTTGTGTGAATTTGAGAAATAAAAATTATTGCATTTGGAATAATCAATATTCTAAAGAAGAATATGAAAAAAAAATAAAAGAATTTAATACAGGAAGTCATATTTTTATAGAAGAAAATTTTAATAAATTTTGGGATTTTTCACTCCAATTTCCTAAGAAATATTTGAGGATAGTGAATTGTGTTGATTCAATTGGAGATGAGATAAGAGATTGTAAGAATGTTAAATATTTATATAAAGGTGATGACAATGAAAATGTTAAATATGGATATAGAGTTGCACATGCGAAGGATTCTATGGATGTGTGTCATTCTTTGGCAGAATTAGCATATGAGAATGCATTGGGAGGGTCTGAAAATTGTCAGAATATTAAGTTTATTATCAGTGGAGATAAAGCAGTGAATGAAAGTGAGTATTATGATTCTTGTCGCTCATCTTCCTGTTTATTTGGTTGTATTGGTCTTAAAAATAAAAAATATTGCATTCTAAACAAACAATACACAAAAGAAGAACACGAAGAAATGATTCCTAAAATTAAAAAACATATGGATGATATGCCTTATGTTGATAAAAAGGGGAATGTATACAAATATGGAGAATTTTTTCCTACAGAGTTATGTCCATTTGGATATAATGAGTCAGTCATTAATGATCACTTCCCACTTACTAAAAAAGAGATAATAGAAAGGGTATACTCATATAAAGAAAAGGAAGATAATAAATATACTATTACATTAAAAGCCATAGACATAGCAGATGATATTAAAGATATAGATGACTCAATACTAAATGAAGTCATAGAATGTGAAGTCTCAAAGAGAGCTTTCAGAATCACTCCATTTGAATTACAATTCTATAAACGAATGAATATACCTATTCCTCGACTTCACCCAGATGAGAGATATAAAGCAAGAATGAAATTAAGAAATCCTATGGTCCTATACCATCGCTCCTGTATGAAGGATGGATGCACAAATGAATTTGAGACTACCTACGCACCAGAGAGACCAGAAATAATTTACTGTGAAAAGTGTTATAAAAATGAAGTATACTAGACTTGGGAGCTCAGCTCCCAAGTCTGAAAAATTATGAAAAATTATAAACAACAATTTAATGGGAAGAAAATTACAGTCATGGGGTTGGGGCTTTTGGGAAGGGGGATTGGCTATACAAAATTCTTGGCAGAATGTGGAGCGGATTTGATAGTCACTGATCTAAAGACAGAAGAGCAACTAAAGTCTTCTGTTGAAGCAATTACGAATTACGAATTACGAATTACGAATCCATTTAAAATTAAATTCGTATTAGGAGAACATAGATTAGAGGATTTCAGAGATAGAGATATGATTATAAAAGCCGCAGGAGTTCCTCTTGATTCTATATATATAGCAGAAGCAAAAAGAAATAATATACCAGTTGAGATGGACGTTTCTCTATTTGCTAAATGTGCTCCTAATGTAAAAATTGTTGGGGTGACTGGTACTCGGGGTAAGAGCATGACGACAACTTTAATTTATGAAATTTTGAAACAAAATATCAAAGATAGAAATGTGTATATCGGGGGGAATCTTCGTGGCATAGCCACTTTGCCACTTCTTAAGAAAGCAAAGGAGGGGGATATTCTTGTGTGTGAACTTGATTCTTGGCAATTACAAGGATTTGGAGATAATCATGTTTCTCCTAGTATTTCTGTCTTCACAACCTTTATGCTTGATCATATGAATTATTATAAAAATGATGAGAAAAAATATTTTGATGATAAAGCTAATATTTTTAAATATCAGAAAGAAAAAGATGTCCTAGTAATTCTTCCAGCAATGAAGAAGTTAATTTCTAAAAAGGATACAAAAGGTAAATTAATTATTGCTAATAAAAAAGATGTTGAAGATTGGAATTTCTTAGTAGAAGGGGAGCACCATAGGAACAATCTTGCTTGTGCGGTAGAAGTTGCTAAGCAATTTAATATTCCAATTGTAAAAATTAAAAAATCAGTTAAAGATTTTAAAGGATTAGAAGGTAGACTTCAGTACGTAAAAACTTTTAAAGGTATAAAAATTTATAATGATAATAATGCTACAACTCCTGAGGCAACAATTGCTGGTATTGAGGCATTAAAAAATGATAAAAAAAATATTATATTAATTTGCGGTGGAGCTGACAAGAAATTAGATCTTTCTAATTTTATGAAAGTTGTAAATAAAAACTGTAAAGCAGTTGTTATGATTCCAGGTACAGGAACAGAGAGACTTATTAATAATTACCAATTATTAATTACTAATGAAAAAGTTGAAAGTTTAAATGATGCGGTTAAAAAAGCAATAAAAAAATCAAAGAAGGGTGATATAATTCTTTTTTCCCCAGCATTTGCTTCGTTTGGAATGTTCAATAATGAATATGAAAGAAATGATTTATTTATGAAGATAATTAAAAATTTAAAATAATATGAAAACAATTTTAGTTGATGCAGTATGTTGCTTTATAATAGAAAAAGATGGAAAGTTTGAGATTTTTCAAGAAATGTATGATTTGCTTGAAACTTATTTAAATAAAAAGATAGTTCTTTCTAGTGCAAGTGATGATAAATTTGAATTATATGGATTAAATAAAATTCCTTATGAATTATTTACACTAAAACATAATCCAGAGAAAACGGATTCAAAATATTATGAAATTCTTTTAGAAAAGTTTAATTTAAATAAGGAAAATGTTGTATATTTTGAATATAGTATAGATGCAATTAAAAGTGCAGAATTAGTAGGAATTAAGTCTTATTTTTATGATAATGATAAAAAAGATTTAGAGGGTTTAAAAAAGTTTTTAGATGAAAATTTAAAATAAATTTTATGAAAATATTACAAATTGGGGCTATATATAAGCATTATAAGGGCAATAATTATGAAGTTATTGGTCTTGCTAGACACAGTGAAACTCTAGAAGAACTTGTTGTTTATAAAGCTCTTTATGAAAGTAAAGAATTTGGCAAAGATTCTCTTTGGGTTCGTTCAAGAGAAATGTTTTTAGAGAACATATTTATTGATGGTAAAGAAATTGAAAGATTTGAGAAAATTAATTAAAATGGATAAAAATTTTAAATATAAAAGAATAATAATTTTAGGAGGAAGTGGTTCTGGAAAATCCACACTCGCAAATAGAATTAGTATATATACAAGTTATCCTATTTATCATTTAGATAATATACTTTTGAATTCAGATTGGTCTCAAAAAGATAAGAGTTTATGGCTAGGTATTTGTAAGGATGAATTTCTTTCAAAAGATACTGGAGTTGTTGATGGTAATTATGGTAGTGTGCTTGATGCAAGAATAGAATGGGCAGATTTAATAATTTTTATAAATGTTCCAACTTATCGTCATTTATTTAATATTTTTAAAAGATCATTTATGGTTAATTTAGGATTAGAGAAAAGGCATGGAATGCTAGAAGGTAGAAAAGATACTATTAATTTTGTTTTTTTTAAATGGGTGCTAAAATGGAATAAAGGACATAAAATTAAAATGTTTTCTATTCTAGAATCAATAAAAGATAAAAAAGTATTGATTTTTAAAAAACCAAGAAAATTAGATTTAGATAAATTATTAGCTATTTAAAATAAATTTTATGCAAAATTTAGACTTACAAAAAATCAAAAACGTTCACTTTATTGGTATCGGGGGGATTGGAGTCTCGGCTGTGGCTAGGATGATGGTTCACAATGGAAAGAATGTGACAGGACAAGATATGCAAGAAGGTGAGGTAGTAGAAGAGCTGAGGAAAATTGGAGTGGTTATTGAGATAGGTAAAACCTCGTATGATAAGATTCCAAATGATACAGACTTGGTGGTTTATACTGTTGCCATAGAAACTTATGAGAAAGAACTTTTTGATAAATTAAAGTTAGAGGAGAAATTTCCAATTCGCTCGTATCCCGAAATGCTTGGAATTATAAGTAGTGACAAATATACAATAGCTGTTTGTGGAACTCACGGTAAGACTACAACGACAGGAATGATGGCTCAAATATTGAAAGATAATGAAAGTGATCCGACGGTTATAGTGGGTAGCCTTTTAAAAGATAAAGATGGGAATAGAACAAACTTCATAGGGGGTCGAAGTGAATACTTTGTCGTTGAAGCTTGCGAATATCGCCGATCATTTTTGAATATTAATCCGAAAATTTTAGTCATTACTAATATTGATAATGATCATTTAGATTACTATAAAGATATAGAAGATATTAAAAATGCTTTTCGAGAAATGGCGATAAAAGTGCCAAGTGATGGTTTTATTATTTGTAATCCCGACGATCCTCATATTGCTGATGTAGTCAAAGGATTAAACGCTAAAATTATTAATTGGCAAGATTATTATAAGAGTGATTTAAAATTAAAAATTCCGGGGAACCATAATAAGAAAGATGCGGCGGCGGCGATAGCCGCCGCCCATATCCTTGGCATTCCAAAAAACAAAGCCGAAGAATTAGTTGGTAATTTTCCCGGCACTTGGAAGCGATTTGAGCTTAAGGGTAAACTTCCAAGTGGAGTTTTAATATATGATGATTATGCTCATCATCCTACGGAAATAATTGCAACTTTAGAAGGTTTTCGAGAGCTTTATCCACAAAAAGAGGGTTGGAAACTGACGATCGTCTTTCAACCACATTTATTTTCTCGAACAAAATTACTCTTAGCTGATTTTGCCAAAAGTTTTACTGAGGCTGATCAAGTCTTAATCCTTCCAATCTATTTTGCGCGCGAAGAGGATGATGGCATAATTAATTCTATTATTTTGTCTGATGAAATTAATAAGCACTCTGATAATTCACAAGCGTTTAGTGATTTTGAATCTCTCGGTGTTTACTTACAAACCAAACTTTCCAATATGAATGAAAAGTGTGTAATAATCACAATGGGTGCCGGTGGAGCTTCAAAAATTGGAGAATCAATTTTAAATAATTATTAGATATCTTTGTGATACAATAAGGCAATGAAAAAATTCTTAATACTTTTTATATTTATATTTTATATAACAGCCTTAATTTCTTCAGCCGAAGAAATTACTGGAATTATTCCAGGTCAGATTTGGTACTCAACGGATTCACTTAAAGAAGGTGAGACAGTTAAAATCTATACAGCTATTTGGAATGATACGAAACAGAATTTATCGACCAAGGTTGAATTCTACGATAAGAATGTTATTCTTGGAACACGCGATATCACAATTTTACCCGATCAAGTTTCTGGAGTGAATGTTTCTTGGAAAGTTACATCTGGTGACCATCTTGTTTCAGCAAAGATTATCTCTTCAGTCTTAAATAAACAAGGTATTAAAGACCCTATTGTTCTTAGTCGAGTTTCAACAAATTTGGATAAGAAATTTGTTCCTGCTATTGTGACAAATATTGATGGATCACCGGCCACAAGTGCCGATGTTGTTAAAAGTCAAATTGATAAAGCTAGTTCAAGAATTTCCGAAGCCATTCCTGATTCTGTAGGTCAACCCGTCTCCAATCTTTTTGGAAATATTGAAACTTTTAAAAATAAAATATTTAACCAAATCATTCAAAGCAAAGCTAAAACAAAAGCTGAAATAAAAGGAATGGAAAATAAAGAAGGGACAATTGGAAACTCAGCCACATTAAATAAAACTGACAAGCCGATTGCTTATTTAAAACTTTTCTTTTTGTCAGTTATTTATTTTATATTTAGTAGTAAAATATTATTTTATGGAATAATTTTTTTATTGATATTTCTAATAATTCGTTATCTTTATCTTAAATTAAAATATAAATAACATATTTGTCAATTTGGACTTCTATCTTGTATAATGGCAACATATGCCAAGACTATTTTTTAATTTAATTATTTTTTTCTCTATTTTCCTTTTTCCATGGTGGATTAGTGCCTTTCTTGTTTTAGTTGGTCTCTTTCTTTTTGTTGAATATTATGAGTTTTTATTTATAATGATTGGTATTTATGGTCTATATATGACTAAGGGAGTTTGGCTTATTTCTTCGCCATTTATTTATTCAGTCGCAGTTTCTATAATTTTCTTGGGTATTCAATCATTGCGTCGCTATATCATTCTATATAAAAATGAAATTCCATATTAATCATAATAGAATAGGCCGAGATATTGATCCTGATGAGATTTTTCTAGATTCAAAAAATTTACCAAATTTCAATACTCAACAATTTGAAGGTCGCATAGAGCGACCAATTTCTAAGCGAATCATATTTTATCTTGGTTCTTTCTTTATTTTGATTTTTTTAATTTTTACTTGGCAAGTAGGTAATCTACAAATTATTCGAGGCGAAATGTATTTTAAAAGAAGTGAGAATAATACTTTGATGAAAGTTCCGATTTTTGCTGATCGAGGTTTAATTTATGATAAAAATAATGTTTTGCTTGCTTGGAATACTTGGGATAAGGATGATACTAATCGATTTTCTTCACCTAAAAGATCATATATTTCTCAATTAGGTTTTGGATTACTGTTAGGGTATACAAGTTCGCCAGCGAAAGATTCCTCTGGAAATTATTGGCGAGAAAATTTTATTGGTAAAGATGGTATTGAAAAATATTACAATGAGTCATTAACTGGTGGTAACGGAGTTTTGATATCTGAGACTGATGTTTTAGGGGGGATTCAATCTGAAAATATTGTTGCAAAACCAACTCCTGGTGAAAATATTATTCTCTCAATTGATTCACGAATTCAGGGAAAAATGTTTAATTCAATCAAAGAAATGGCTGAAAATTTAAACTTCCAAGGTGGTGCCGGATTGATTATGGATATAAAAACAGGTGAACTTATCACTATGGCAAGTTATCCAGAATACGATAGTAATATAATATCGTATGGTAAAGATAATAAAACGATTAGCAACTATTTAGCTGATAAAAGAAAAGTTTTTCTTAATCGAAATGTCTCAGGGCTATATAGTCCAGGCTCAATCGTAAAACCATTTCTCGGCTACGGGGCTTTGGTTGAGAATGTTATTTCACCATTGAAACAAATTCTCTCTAATGGTTCTATTTCGATTCCAAATCCTTATTTTCCTGATAAAAAAACTATTTTTAAAGATCACGGGTCATTTGGCTATGTTGATATGGTGAAAGCTATTGCAATTTCTTCGGATGTTTATTTTTATGAAATTGGCGGTGGTTTTGAAAATCAAAAAGGTTTGGGTATTTTAAATATAGATAAATATGCAAATTTCTTTGGCATTTCTAATAAAACTGGAATTGATTTTGTAGGTGAAAAAGAGGGAACAGTTCCGACTCCTGAGTGGAAAATAAAAAATTTCAAAGGTGAAAAGTGGCGGGTTGGTGATACCTATAACACAGCTATCGGTCAATATGGCTTTCAAGTCACCCCCATCCAGATGGTTAAAGCTGTCTCCGGGATTGCTAATATGGGTTTAGTCCCGACTCCACATCTAAGGAAAGGAGATGTCAATTATGAAGCAAAAGCTGTCACAATACCAATTGATAAAGAAAAAATGAAAGTAATACATGAAGGTATGCGGATGGCTGTGACGGAAGGAACGGCCACAGCTTTAAACTTACCAGCCGTTAAAGTGGCTGCTAAATCAGGAACTGCGCAGGTTGGAGTCGGTAATACAAATACAAACTCTTGGATTGTTGGATTTTTTCCTTATGAAAACCCAAAATATTCTTTTGCAGTGATTCTGGAACGAGGTCCGAAAGAAGCATCTGGTAATGCTACTCGTGTTATGAGTCAAGTCATTGATTATATGTCTGTTTATGCCAGAGAATATATAAATTAAAAACTTGCTTTTTATTTATATTGCTTTCTCAATTTCATTTTAATTATTAATGAAAATGGAATGTATTTTAAATCTAGATTTCAAATACATTTAATATTTAAAAGAAAAATAATAAAAATTGGGGCTCGGATTGAATACGATTGAATGTTTACTTTATTGGTTATTTACGATATAATAATATCTATTATGGATGAAAAAAAATATATAACAGAAGAAAAAAAGGTTGCTTTACAAGAGGAAATTAATCATTTAAAAACGGTTAAACGCCAAGAGATTTCAGAATCTCTACAATCAGCCAAGGCTTTGGGTGATCTTTCAGAAAATGCTGAATACCATCAAGCTCGAGAAGATCAAGGAAAAACTGAAGATAGAATTAATCAAATTGAATATATTCTTCAATCTGCCGAAGTTATAAAGAAACACTCGTCTGTTCAAGTTGAAATTGGGACGACAGTTATTGTCAAAAAAGAAAACTCAAAAGAGAATACAACTTATAGTATTGTTGGAGCAGAAGAAGCTGATATTACTCACAATAAAATCTCAAATAAGTCACCACTTGGTGAAGCACTTTTTGGTAAATCAAAAGGAGATGTCGTTTCAATCATCACTCCAAAAGGACCCGTCACCTATACACTAGTTGATATAAAGTAAAACCATATGGCCTCAATTGAAGAACTGCGCATAGCGCGATTGCAAAAAATTGAAAAATTAAATAGTGCTGGGATTGAAGCGTATCCTAGTAGTGTTTTGCGTGATTTCTCAATTGGCTATATTAAAGAAAAATTTGATTCACTTATTTCTGATTCAGAAGAAAGTTACATTTCAATTGCTGGGCGAGTTATGGTTGTTCGTGGACAAGGAGCAATTTTATTTATTGTTATTCAAGATGCTGGAGAAAAACTTCAAGCAGTTTTAAAGAAAGACGAACTTCCGCAAGATGTTTTTGATCTCTTTGTTGAGACGGTAGATAATGGTGATTTTATTAGTGTTACAGGACCGCTTTTTATTACAGCACGTGGTGAAAAAAGTATTTTGATTAAGAGCTGGCGTATGGCCAGCAAAGCCCTATTACCATTACCTGATAAGTGGCACGGATTAACCGATGTTGAAGAAATTTATCGTAAACGATATCTTGATATTATCATGGAGAAAGAAGTCTATGATCGATTTATTATTCGTTCAAAAGTTATTAAATATATAAGAAATTATTTCGACGGTAAACATCTTTTAGAAGTTGAAACCCCAATCTTGCAGAATCAAGCTGGTGGTGGAATGGCTAAAGTTTTCAATACTCACCACAATGATTATGATATGCCAATGGTTCTTCGGATTGCTCTTGAATTAGAACATAAAATAATTATGGCAGGTGGTTATGAAGGCGTTTATGAAATAGGCAAGAATTTCCGCAATGAAGGATCAGATCCATCCCATATTCAAGAATTTACTATGATTGAATGGTATGCGGCCTTTCATACTCTGGAAACAAATATTAAATGGACGGAAGAATTATTGAAATTAATTGCTGTTGATTTGATACAGAAAACTACTTTTAAAGTTTATAATAAAGAAGGTGGTGAAATAGAAGTTAATTTTGATGGTGTCTGGCCAACTGTTAGTTTTTCTTCACTTTTAAAAGAGAATGCTAGTATTGATAGTATAAATATAACCAAAGAGGATGCTGTAGATCAGGCAATTGTATGGGGAATGAAGCCAGCTGATGCCAAGAAAATGGGCCGAGGAAATTTACTTGATTTCATTTACAAGAAATCATCTCGCAGTAAAATAATAAATCCAACTTTTGTGATCGATTGGCCAAGCGATTTGAAACCACTAGCCGCTCAAAATCCTGATGGGACAGCTAAGGTTGCTCAGCTTGTTATAGCTGGAACTGAAATTACTAACCAATATCAAGAACTAGTAAATCCAATAATTCAGCGTGAACTTCTTAGTGCTCAATCTAAAGCTAAAGAAGGAGGGGACGAAGAAGCTATGCAAATAGATGAAAGATTTTTAACAGCTATGGAACATGGTATGCCACCAATGACCGGTTTTGGTATGGGGATTGATCGCCTAATTGCTATTTTAACTGAACAGAAAAATATTCGCGATGTCATTTTCTTTCCAATAATGCATCCTAAAGAATAAAAAAATCTGAATTAATATATTAATATAAAATACTAGCTCAAATGGTTGGGCTAGTATTTTTTTGAGAAAGATTTTATAAAAAATAATGATAAAAGTATCAGATTTACGTATATGCGTAAATCTGATACTTTAGAAATTTAAATTAGGAATAATTAGAGATGCCATTGATTTGCAGTTCAAATAATGGTAATGTATCGGCAATATTGGATCGGTAAATTCAGCCCTCAAATGCAATTATTTATCTAACTAATAATCTCCAACTCCTTCTATTATACCATGTGCTATTGCGACCTCATAAGCACTCATATATCCGAGTGACTTCCTCCATTTATTATTCAAATGATTTTCAGCTTCCTGTATCTTTTCTTCTGATACTTGTGACCATCTAGTTCCTTTGGGAAACCACCATCTTCTCAATAATCCATTTTGATTTTCTACATGTGGCTTCTGCCAAGGAGAATGTGGATCACAAAAGAAAGTACTTACACCAAATTGTTGGTGTTTTTTGTTTTCAATACCACGATCAGCAATGAGTGAAAGTATTTTTGTATTCTCATTAATATTTTGTACAGCATATGCCATTCCATCTGGTTTTAAATTCTCAATTTTCTTTAAACGAATTAGTTTTTCTTTTCTAAAAGCTACTACTACCAAAGCGGGTTTTTCTTCACTTTTCTTAGGTGATACCATTGTATCAACTTCACCATTTCCATATCTTGTTTTGTTCAAAGAGCCTTTAGGGGCTTCTCTAAATGACACAAGGTTAGGTATCATCTGTCTTTTAACCCCATCTTTCTTATGGGGTTTTCTGTTGTATCTCTTAGTACACAAGTATTTACAGTATAGTTGACCATATGGACTTCTTAACCATCCATATATTGCATTCTTGCTTGCATAAAATCCTTCTCTATCTTTCCTCATTCTTCCTGATATCTCATCTGGAGATCTTTTCTTCTTTAAATGTTTAATTATATATTTCTTTAAATCATTATTCTTCTCTATTTGATACCCCTGATACTTACTATTTGATCTATTGATATTAGCTCTCAATATTGCAACTTCTGCATCATATATACCATCTTCTCTGCTATATCTTTTTATCTCTCTTGATATTGTTCCCTCATTTACTTTTAATACCTCGGCACATGATTTTTGATTGTGCCCCTCAAATATCAAGGCTTCTAAACTACGTCTTTTGTTGTTATTTAATTGTGAAAATCTTCTAATTTTTGCCATAAATTCCATATTACAGAATTGCAATTCAAAAGGGAATTTTCGATCTTTGACATACTTAATTTTGTTTATTTATGTTGGGTTTTCTGAGCTTCCTTTGTGGTGATTCAGAAAACCCAACATGAATGAAAATGAAAATAATCCAACCATTCTATTTCTATGAATCTGACGCTTTAGAAGTAGTCAGAAGAAGAAAATTATTGAAAAGAATTGAAACGAATGTTGAAAATATATTACTGATATTATTCATATATTCGTTCTTAATAATTTGGCTATTTTTTGCCAATTATTTCGAAGCGAGTCAAATTTTTCTTTTTTTAAAGAAGATTAATCCTTTACTAGTTTTAGTTGGATTAATTGTTTCTTCTTTAGCAGTTCCACTTTTCCCATTGTGGAATATCTACGATGAGTATAGGGAATTGGATGTTGAAAAAATTATAAATTTGGAACATCGATACAAAAGAAACTATAAGAGACTTTTTTCTTTGTTTCTGATTATGACAATTTTGTCGAAATCGGTTGTTGCTTTGGATTTATATTTTATTTTTGGGTATTTTTCTTTACTAATTTATTTATTTTTTATTTTCTTCAAGAAAAAAATAAAGAAAGTATTGGTGATTAAAAAGAAAAAAACTTATCCATTTTCAAGATTTAAATTAATTGATTAAAATAAATTCAACCATTGAAAGAGAAAATGAATCACCCCACCGCAAGCGGTGAGATATCAGTGAGTTGAATAATGTATATTAATCAAACAAAGTAAGATTTTCTGTGTGGATTTGAGTATATGCTTTGTAACCTTGATTTGTATAGTTAGTAATCATATTATATACCCCGAATAAAAACCTAGGATTTGTTCTAGGTTTTTTTATTATCCACTAAAAATAATCATAATAATCAATGTTTTTGTCAGAAAATTTATTTTTTCATTCATTAAAAAGAAGAGTTATCCACTTTTCAGGTGGGAAGGGGTATTTGTATTGTGGGATAAAGTGGTTTATAATAGAAGCAAGTGGGATGAAGTGGGTTAAATCATTTATCATAATTAACCTTATTCCACAATATTATTATGCTTATTGGAGAGTATACACATACACTAGATGACAAAAATCGAATGTCACTACCTGTGAAGTTCCGCAAGGAAATGGGTAAGAGTGTTGTTATTGCTCCAGGACTTGATAATTGTCTTTCAATTTTTACGACAAAAGAGTGGCAAAAAGTATCCGCTAAATTATCGGATTCCTCAATGCTAGCTTCTGATAATCGAAGTTTTTCGAGATTTATGTTTGGTCAAGCTGTCATCGCTGATGTTGACACAAATGGCCGAATATTGATTCCGGAAAATTTAAAAATACGATCCAGCCTTAGTAATAAGGTGGTTGTTATTGGTGTTCAAAATAGAGCAGAAATTTGGAATGAAGTCGCTTGGAATGATTATAAGAAGTTAGTTGAAACTCAAGCAGATGCTTTAGCTGACAAATTAGGTCAAATTGGCGTTCTTTAATATGATTCATACTTCTGTGCTTAAAAATGAATCAATCGACGGGCTTGATATAAAAGAAGGTGAAATTATTATAGACGGGACTCTGGGAGGCGGTGGACATACATATGAGATGATAAAGCGCCACGGATCAAGTGTTAAAATTATTGGACTTGATTTAGATAAAAAATCAATTCCACGAAGTCGTGAATTAATAGGTGATACAGACGCAGACGTCGTTTACAAAACAGCTGGATTCCAAGATATAGATGCCGTCTTAGACGAATTAGATTTAGTTCATGTAGATAAAATTTTGCTTGACCTCGGAATTAGTTCCTTTCAATTAGAAGTTTCTGGCAGGGGATTTTCTTTTCAAAAAGATGAACCGCTCTTAATGACAATGAAAGATCATCCGGGTGAGGAAGATTTAACAGCAGAAGATATCGTCAATGTATGGGAAGAAGAAACATTAGCAGATATTATTTATGGTTTTGGTGAAGAAAAATATTCCAGACGTGTCGCTCGTGCAATTGTTGAAGCCCGGCGTGAAAAGCGGATTGAAACGACTTTTGATTTAGTCAAAATTATAGACAAAGCAATTGGGAGATTTTATAAAGGCATGAGGATCAATCCGTCGACTAGAACATTCCAAGCATTACGTATAGCAACTAACAGTGAATTATTAAATTTAGAAAAAGTTATTGAGAAAGGTTTTAATAGGTTAAGCTCGGGTGGACGGATATCAATAATTACATTTCATAGTTTAGAAGATCGGATTGTCAAAAGAGCATTTTTAACATTAAAGAATCAAGGAACAGCCGTCATTATTACTAAAAAACCAATTATACCTACTGATGAGGAAATCAAAGAAAACCCTCGTTCACGTAGTGCCAAATTGAGAATAATTGAAAAAATATGAGTAAAACTAAAATAATAGCCAACAATATATCTGAGAGCAGTTACACGCAGAAATTTCTTTTTAGTATCCTGATTTGTGGGATTATTTTGATCGGTCTTATTTATGTTTACATAATTGGTTCTATTACTTTTAATGTTTTAGCTAGAAAATCTCTTGAATCTACAGTTAAAATTGCCAATAGTAATATTAGTCAACTAGAATTGACATATTTAAATAAAGTTAACCAAATTGATAAAGAGTATGCACTCTCTCATGGTTTTGTTGAAATTCAAAATAATATTTTTGCTACCAGATCTATTAATCGTGTTGCTATTCGCTAATGAATCTTTTAACCTTTCAGTCTCGCATAAGAATTATTTCTGTGCTAATTTTTGGATTAGCATTTATTCTTATTGTTAGACTTTTTTTTGTTCAGGTAATTAATACAAAGGTCTATACAGCTCGAGCAGATAAACAATATTCAACTCCAGCCTCAAATATTTTTAGTCGTGGTGCCATTTTTTTTTCTAAAAAAGATAATACTTTAGTAGCAGCTGCTAATGTCTTGTCTGGTTTTAAGTTAGCTGTAAATCCTAAATTAACTTTTGATCGAGAAATAACTTATCAAGCTCTTTCACCATATTTAAAAATAGATCATCAAACATTTCTTTCGAAAGCTAATAAAAAGAATGATCCTTATGAAGAAGTAGCAGTTGAATTATCAAAAGAACAAATAACGGAAATTGAGAATTTAAAATTACCGGGAATTTCAATTTATAAAGATAATTGGCGATTTTATCCTGGTGGCACAATGGCGGCTCACGCTCTTGGTTTTTTGGCTTATAAAGGTGACGATAAAGTTGGTCAATATGGACTTGAAAGAACTTATGATAAGATACTCTCTAAATCAAAAGATCAATCTTATGTTAATTTTTTTGCCGAAGTTTTTTCAAATATTAAAGATACAATTTCAACTGAAAATGTTCAAGGTGAAATCATTACAACTATTGAACCAGCTGTTCAACAAACTCTTGAATCAGAACTTTTGTTCACTTTTAATAAATGGAATGCTGATCAAGCTGGTGGAATAATCATTAATCCTCAAACTGGTGAAATATACGCTATGGTTGGATTGCCTAATTTTGATTTAAATAATTTTGGTAATGTTGAAAACTCTAGTGTTTATAGAAATACAATGGTAGAAGATGTTCTCGAATTTGGTTCAGTTATCAAACCACTTGTAATGGCTGGAGCTCTGGATGCTGGTGTTTTAAATGCAGAAACAACTTATACCGATAAAGGAGTTGTCACGGTTAATACTAAAGATATTTATAATTTCGATAAAAAAGCTAGAGGGTTAGCTACTATGCAAGATGTTCTCGATCAATCACTCAACACGGGAATGGTTTTTGTTGAATCTAAATTAGGCCATGATAAATTTAGATCCTATATGAAGTCGTATGGTATTGGTGAAAAAACAGGGATTGATCTACCTAATGAGACATCCGGACTGATTAAAAATTTAGATAGCCCGAGAGATATTGAATACGCTAATGCATCTTTTGGTCAAGGTATTGCTTTAACACCTATTGAAGCAGCTAGAGCATTTTCTGTTCTAGCTAATGGAGGAAAATTAATTACTCCTTATTTAGTAAAGGAAATAAAATATGAAAATGGCCAAACAAATCAAATAATGCATCCAATCGTCAAAGAAGGTATAATAAAAAAAGAGACTTCAGATGAAATATCAAGGATGCTGGTCCATGTCTTTGAGGCTTACGATAATGGATCCCACAAAGAAGAACATTATAGTATTGCCACAAAGACTGGAACTGCCCAGGTAGCTATGGCTAATGGTAAAGGATATTATGCTGACCGTCACACCCACTCATTCTTTGGTTACTTTCCAGCTTATGATCCAAAATTTCTTGTTTTTATTTTTCTTAAGAATCCTAAGGAAGTTAAGTATGCTTCGCAGACACTCATTCCTTCATTCGTTAATATTAGCAAATTCCTTTTAAATTATTATAACGTTCCACCAGATAGATAAATTATGAATATAAAAAAAATATACAAAGCAGTGGTTGTGAAAATCATCACTTGGGAAGCTCAAATGATTTTGAAGCGTTATAAGCCGAAAGTCATTGCTATCACAGGTTCTGTCGGAAAAACATCCACAAAAGATGCAATATTTGTCGTTTTATCCAAATTTAAAACTGTTCGAAAAAGTGAGAAAAGTTTTAATAGTGAGATAGGATTACCATTGACAATTTTAGGTTGTCCAAACGGATGGAGTAATCCCTTTACTTGGTTTGAAAATATAGCTCGGGGTTTTTGGTTAATTATTTGGAAAACTTCATACCCAGAATATTTAGTTTTGGAAGTCGGTGTTGGTAAACCAGGAGATATTAAGAAAAATATTTTACCTTGGCTTAAGACAGATATTGTTGTAGTTACAAGGTTCCCAGATAAACCAGTCCACGTTGAATTTTTTGGTTCCGTTGAAAAAATTGTCGAAGAAAAAAGTTTTTTAATTAATACATTAAAAAAAGATGGAATTTTAATTTTAAATCATGATGATGAAAAAGTTTATTCTTTACACACGAAATCAAATCAGAAAACTGTCTCCTATGGTTTCAATGAAAATGCGACATATCGGGCTTCTTATCCAATTTATTTAAATAAACCAAAAGATGGCTGGAATATTCCTGATGGTATAAATTTTAAATTAGTTAACGAAGGTCATACTTTTCCTGTTAATTTACCAAATATTATTAGTATGCAACATATTGGTCAAGCTCTTTCGGCTTTGGCTTGTGCAAAAGAAATTGGAGGTGATTTACTTCAAGCTATTAATTCAATCTCTTTGTATCGAACTCCACCAGGCCGTTTAACCTTGATAGAAGGAATTAATAATTCAATCATAATCGATGATACATATAATTCTTCACCAGTTGCGATGGATGCGGCTCTTGAAGTTTTAAAAGATATGACGGCAAAACGAAAAATTGCTGTTTTAGGTGATATGCTTGAGCTTGGTAAATATACAGCCGAAGAACATCATTTAGTTGGTGAAAAGACAGCTGATATTGCTGATATTATTGTGACTGTCGGTTTGCGTTCTAAATCTATTGTTGAAGGAGCATTGTCTAAGAAATTTTCAAAGAAAAATCTCTATAGTTTTGACACCTCTTTAACGACCGCTAAATTTTTAGAAGGTATTGTAGAAGCAGGAGATATTATTTTATTAAAAGGATCACAAGGAGTTCGCTTAGAGAGAGCTGTGGCGGCCATTATGGCTCATCCAAAAGACAAGAAACACTTACTCTGTCGTCAAGATAGAGAATGGCAGAATCGATGAAAAATAATTTAAGTTAGCCAAATGTTGACTATCTATTGTAAAAATGTAAATATATAAATATGTTAAAGATTGTCGAAAATCAAAATATAAATAAAAGCTTCTGGGGAAATTTTTATTTCTATACTTTCACCTTGAAAGTTGATTTTTGATAATAATTTTTCCCCTCCAAAATAATTATTTTTAAAAACTAGCTTTCAAAAGAAAGCTAGTTTTGTTCTTTATAAATTGTTCATTAAAAAAAACAATAATTGTTTAATTTTAATTTAAGTATAGGAGGAAATATTATGTTTTGTCTTACCGATTTAGATCAAGATTTTGATGTGAAGGCGTTAAAATACGCCAAGAATTATCAATCAGACAGGTATCTGTTTCGATTACTGAATGCTGATAGACCAGAAGATCACTCTGCTAATGGGATTATTCGCGGTACTGATATGTTGCCGGTGGCAGTGAAATGTAACTGCGGCCGTGCTACCTATCATCCCTTATTAAACCCCCGTCGGGTTGATTGGCGACCGGAAGTTATAATTTTCGAGAGAAATCAGAATTTAGTTAACGCTGATTTGATCGAAAAGAGGTTAAAAAAATTATGGATTAATGAACTATAATTGATTTATTCTCAAATTAAAAATCAAACCACCTCAAAAGGGTGGTTTCTTCTTTATAGAAATCTTGTTTTAGTTTTAAAAATTATATAAATTTCCATGTAAATAAAAATTTGCATGGATTTTTTTAAAAGATTTATAATCGTAGGATCAAGTTCTTTTATCCGAAGTTTAGTTAAATATAAAGCGATACTCAAACTAGACTTTATCTATTTAAAAATAAGTGCAATATTAGTCATTAGATTGGTTTATGCTTCGAATATCCTATTTGAAGCAAATTAATATTTTGACTGACAGATTTGTGATATAATATAGGTATTATTATTAATAATCGAAAATCATATGAAGAAAACCTTACTTATTATAATAATTATATTATTGGTTGGAATTGGCATTTACTATCTGGTTGGGACGATCAGCAAATACAAATTAAATCAAGAAAATTCAAAGAGCGAGTCACCACTCATTAATATGAAAACATCTTTTCCAGTAGAAAAAGATTCTATTAAAAAACCAACTGATATGATCATCAGAATTAATGATTCGTCTTTTATTCCAAGTATTTTAACAATTAGGCCTGGAACAAAAGTTACATGGGTGAATAATGAGTCTGTTACTCATACCGTTATTTCCGATGCCCCCGGTTTATTTGAGTCAGGAAATATTTTGCCTAGGCAGTCTTATTCCACTACATTTTTAGAATCAGGTACTATTTTGTATCACTGTAGCTTACATCCAAACATGAAAGGACGAGTAATCGTCGTTGTTGAAAAATAAATGAAGTAGAATAATAAGCCTTACTCCAAAAGTAACGCTTACTTTGATTATGTCCAAAATTAAAAATTTTTGGTATAATGACAACATGAACATGAATTTCAAATTTAATTTACCTCCGGGTAATAGTTCTGGTAATAATGAGGCTAAGTCACATGCCTTTTCTTCAAAAGAAGAAGCGATAACAAATAAATTTATAGAATGGTTGATTAGAAGAGGAATTTCTCCTGATACTCTAACGACAGAAGAATCTATTAAAGATGCAATCATAAAGAGTCATACAAATATCTCAAATCTTGCTCCAGAAAAAATTATTGCTGAATTAAAAAAATCCGGTCACATTAGCGTTTTAATGCAGCCAAAAATGGAAAAACCGCCAATCGCACAGATTCAAAATATCGGAACCGAACATATTTCATTAAAAGGTTTAACTACAGTTGCAAACGAAGAAATAGCTCAACATCTTGAAGATAATAAATTATTCTTGGAGAAGGATATTTTTAAAGATGATAAAGATTTAGATGAGGTTTTAGAGATCGCTGTTAACTTAAATAGAGAAAATCCTAATGAAAAACTTGAATCTAAAGCCTACTATATGGAATTCGCTAAAGCTGGTTTAATCAAAGGGGGAGAA
This sequence comes from Minisyncoccia bacterium, assembly GCA_038219305.1. GTDB lineage: Bacteria > Patescibacteriota > Minisyncoccia > Phycocordibacterales > UBA9973 > UBA8515. Next base: position 19,653 of record JBBRJM010000001.1, read on the forward strand.
GCGGAAGTTGAAAAAGATTATTATGATTTAGAGAAAGCAAAAAGATTAATTAAGGAAAAAGAGGAATTACTTGATAAAAAAAAGTTAGATACTCTGGAGAAAAATAAAAAAGTTGCGACAATTGTTGAATGTGCCATTTCATATTGTGTTTTAAAACTCAAATGGTATGGTCAAAAAATAAGTATTGACCGAGCTCCAGAATTTGATGATATCAAAAGAGGAACAGATGATGTTTTTGAAATTAAAAATAATGAGGATGAGAGTTATTTTATGGGGCTTGGAATTGATGTAACTTACACTGGTTTAATGAGTGAAAAGTTTAAGAATAAGTTTTTTAAATTACTTGGATCAATCGCTGCGGGGTATAAAACTGAAATTAAGTATTTTAAAAATCATGATGGTAAAATGATGAAAGAGTTTGCTGTACCAAAAGTTGTTTTATTTTTTAATGTTAATGAAGTTCGCGAACTAGTTAGAATGATTAAAAATATTAACGATCCGAAAGCCTTAGAGGAATTTAAAAATAGTCCACTGAAAATAGCTGTTATGAATCAATTAATTATTCAATGTGAACTTTTGGCAGATTTTGCCGAAAAACATCACAATTCAATTTCCGGAAAATATACGGAAATTGTTTTATCGATAAAACAATTATCTCGGAAAGATCCAGCTATTAAAGCAATCCTAGACGCTCGTCACGAAGATGAAGTTTCTCACCATATCAAATATCTCATTAAAGAATTTGAATATAAAGAAGAACAAGAAAATAAAATAAAATAAAATGAATTCAGCTATTTAAGCCTCATTTTAATCATTATAGATTGTTAATTAAAAAGAATTATAAAAAGAAGATAAAAATGATTAACATTTCGACGCTCTATGATGTTTATTATTTAATATTAAAAACCATACCAAAAAATGGTACAATTTTAATATTATTGATATCTGACAATTAGAAAAAAACCACTTTTTTTATTTAGATTTTTTATCTAGGATTTGGGAATTATAGAAGAGTGATCACTATTATTATCTTTATTTATTTCTGGATTTGTCATTTCTTTATTTTCTGACTTAACATCTATTTTTATCGTCGGTTTAACACTTGGTTCTTTGTCTTTTGTCTCCTCATTAGTTTTTGGAGTTATTTCTATTGGAATAAGATCGCTTGGAGCTTTACTTAAAACATCGACATCGACAAGATTTTTTTCGGATTCAAGAATTGATTTCAATTCGCCTAATTTTTGGTAAATTTCATTATAAAGAGAAAAAGCTTCTTTTTTGTATCCTGACTCAAGCTTTTGATCAGCTTCCATAATTGATTGATTAATTGTGGAAAGTTTATCTTCAATTGTGGCTTTCTTTTCGTTTACTTCAAGAACTACCTCATTACTCTCATCTTTTTTATTGATATTATCAATATCTTGTAGAGAAGTATTAATCTCTTTTTTTTGATCACTTATTGTTTGATCCAGTTTTGTTTGGTCCACATCATTTTGAATGGTTTCTGTTAAACCTGTCACAATTTCTTTGGTAGATTTTAAACTATCTGTCACTTGAGCTGAGATTTCACTAGGTCCTCCCAGCTCTGATTTAAGGGTTTGAATTTTAGAAAGGACTAGACTATGAGCCTGGAGGATTGATTGGAGGTCGTTTGCAATTTTTAGTGAATTAGGAGTATTTGTTTCCTTAGCCAATTGTAAAATACCTTCATTGGCCCCTTTAACATTTTCAGAAATTGATTTAATCAAGGTTGCTTTATCGCTTGGTTTGATCTCTTTTTTTTGACTGACTTTCGAATAGTCTCTGAGAGCTCGGTCTGCAAAGGCAATTCGTAAATTTGTTTTCTTCTGTGTATTTGAAGCAAGCAATATCTTTGTTGGTTCAATTAATTTTATGCGCATACCGTAGAGATAGTCATTAGGAAGAGATTGCTCAGCATTGACGGCAATTCCCGTGCCGAGAAAGAAAAGAAGGGCTATGACCGTGGGAACCAAGTGTTTTTTAATAAAGAATTTTAATTTAGATTGATATGGAGAAACAATTTTTATTGGGATAGTTTTAATTTCAGCCACCATTTCATTTGACATATATTTCAATATTTTTGTGCGGTGAAAAGCGCGCTCATCTATTGAGAGTTTTAATTTATTTTTTAATTGTTCGAATTTAAAATTATTATTTTCCATTTTGTTGATATAATTTTTTAAGCGAATTTTCTGCTCGACTAATTTTAACGGAAACAGTGTTTGGTAATTTGTTTAGAAACTTAGCAATTTCAGTCACTTTTAAGTCATCAATGTATCGAAGTGTTAGTAATTCTTGCTCCTCTTTATTTAGTAACTGTAATTTATCAAAAAGAATTCGCAGTTCAGTATTATCTTCTGGACTTTTCAATTTATCTTCTTTTGGATCAAAACCATTTGTCTCCATCATTTCATCTAGCGAGTAAGCACGACTCCTCATAATTTCATTGACACAAATATTGTGAGCCACTTTATATAAGAAAGCTCGAATATTTATGATTGGATTATTGTCCTTGATTAGATATTCCCATGTCTTGGTGAAAGTCTCCTGCATTAATTCTTTAGCTTTCTCTCGATCATAGACGCGAAAGAGGCAATAACGAAAAATAGCATCGGAGTGCTTATCATAAGCTTGAATGAAAAATTGTTCATGATTTTTTAATGGATTCATATATAAGACATTTAACTTGCTAAAATATGACACGGCCCTTTTTGTCTACTTATCTTAAGGAAAAAGTGTCACTTTTTCCTTATTCCAAGGTCTTATTTATGTCCTACTAAAGTCGATCGAAGAGATAGGATAAATATGTGTTATTTTATGCCATTATTAGCTTATTAATTATATCTAAAATTGTTTAAATTAACTAGTTGTTTAAGTGAGAATATCTATTTAGGGCTAATTATAAGCCTCTACCTTCGTTCTATAACTAATTCAAAATTAAGATAAGAATGATCGCCAGCTTGATTCTATCTAGAGCAGGCATCAATGACAATATTATTAGCAAGAAAAATCACCCCAAAATTGAGGGTGATTTTTCTTATTTGGATACTAACTGTGTTTAACAAAATATGTAATTATATAATAATCCCAAAGAAATAGATTATTTCGATAAAATAAGAATAATTAAATATCATGGGTAGGCTCTTTAAGTAGATTTAATTAACTGTGTTACTATAATCATATGAAAACTTTTAGTCAAAAAGTTTATGAAGTTGTTCGCAAAATTCCAAAAGGAATAGTTTTGACATATAAAGAGGTTGCCAAGCGTGCAGGTAATGAAAAGGCATCGCGAGCTGTTGGTAACATTTTGCATAAAAATTTTGACAAAAATATACCTTGCCATCGAGTAATTCGTTCCGATGGAAAATCAGGTGGCTATAATAGAGGTAGTGAATTAAAAAAAGAAATTTTAAGGGAAGAGGGGATTTCGGTTTAAGTATAAATAAAGAACAAAAAAGAAACACTAATATATTTTTTTTGTCTTTATTTATAAAATTAATCGATTAATAGTGAATATATCTTTTTGGAAAAACTTGCTAAAATATAAAATATGTTGTATTGTATTAGGGAATTTTCAAATTTAAATAAATAAGTAAATAAGTAAGTATGTTAAAAATTTATTTTTGGATGAACCTAGCTAGTAAACTGGGTTTGAAGATCACAATCTATTTAGATAATAAGACTGTGACTGGGTATCTTGCAACAGCAAAAGATCATGAAGGGAATTTTTATCTTTATGATAGTAAGGAAGAAGAAAACTCCATTTTGCTATTATCTCAGAAAACTGAGAAAGTGGCCCGAGTTTCCTTGTCGCCATTCAGATTAAAAAATGGTCATTATCGGAATAAGAATAATTTTTTTTCCGATTTATCAGTTTCTTCTTGTATTCCAATAGATGGAAATATTCCATACTTGGAAATTCCATTTCATAAAATCCTGAAAAGGAAAAATCCGATAATTAACGGATATCGGAGATCAAAAAAAAATGTAAAAAGAAAATAAAATATTTAAACCTTAAAATCAAAAAAGGGACATTGTCTCTTTTTTTTATTTAAATAAAATAAATAGCAAGGACGGTTCTTGCTATTTCCAAAATACTAAAATCCCATTTAAAAACAGGGGGGTGTTTGTAGCGCTTCTAGTGATAGCTCTAGATGGTGACCCTACCGGGATCGTGAGTACACTTATCGAACTCTACGAGTTCAGTAGACCTTTTGCACTTTTTTAAAATGGGATTTTAAAAAAGACACAAAAGCTTTCCGATTCCCGGACGCCTTGTCTGCAGAGACAAAGCTTAGGGTCACTGTACAAAAATTGCACTCTTGATGAGTGCTCATTTTTGTACAGTGACCCTACCGGGAATCGGACCCGGATTTTATCCTTGAGAAGGATACGTCCTAACCGTTAGACGATAGGGCCAAGAATAATTACGAATTAAAATAATAGAACTAAGAATTCTTGTAATCAATTAATTAGTAATCAGTAATTAGTAATTAATAAGAGCACCCATATAAAATAACAAAATTATGGCTATTTTACAAGGGGCACTTATAATTAAATTTTATTCATGGCAACACTTAAATGGAATTAAGAATGTTAATTGTTGAGAGGTTTCTGTGATTTATTGTAGAGCCTTTTTTTTATTTGACTTATAATTCAGGCTTCTCATTTTTTTATTTCAAATTGGATTTTTAATCAATCATATTTTTATGTTATAATCTTCTTATATGAAAAGACAAATTGCATTAATTGTACTAGATGGTTGGGGTTATAGAGAAGACACGAAAGATAATGCCATTGCGAAGGCTAATAAGCCTACATTTGATAGTATTTGGAGCAAATACCCTCATACAATATTAGATGCTTCAGGGCTCGCTGTAGGCTTACCTAAGGGACAAATGGGCAACAGTGAGGTTGGTCATATGGCTATTGGGGCTGGACGGACTCTCGACCAAGATTTAGTTCGAATTGATAAAGCAATCTCCGATGGTTCATATTTAAATAATTCGGTTTTTATAAATTTATTTGAACATATTAAAAAAAATAATAGCACTCTCCATGTCATGGGTTTACTTTCTGATGGTGGAGTTCATAGTCATATAAATCATCTTTTTGCATTTTTAAAAACGGCTAAAGAGTTTGGAATTTATAAAATTGCTATCCATGTCTTTACTGATGGTCGTGATGTTCCACCACAAAGTGGGGCTTCATATATTAAAAAATTAGAAGAAGAATTAAATAGGTTGGGCGTTGGGCATATTGCGACAGTTTCTGGTAGATATTTTGCTATGGATCGCGATAAAAATTGGGATCGTCTGGCTAAAGCTGAAGAAGCTATTTTTCATGGACAGGGTTTAACATGTGATATCTATCCTTCAATTTATATAGAAAATTTATACAAAGAAGGCAAAGTTGATGAACAAATAGTGCCAATTGTTTGTCATGATAAAGAAGGTAACACTCATACTATTGAAAAAAATGATGGCATATTTATTTTTAATTTTCGCGCTGATCGTTCTCGAATGATGACTTATAAAATAATGGAGAAATCTGAATCACTCAATCTTTCTTTAGTTACAATGACATCATATGGTGATGAATATAAATGTCAGGTGGCATATTTACCACTTAAAATTGAGACAACTTTGACTCGCGAAATCTCTGAACATGATTTAAAACAAGCACATGTGGCTGAGACGGAAAAATTTGCCCACGCAACTTATTTCTTAAACGGGGGAGTTGAATTGCCATACAAAGGTGAAGAACAAATACTGATTCCAAGTCGCAAAGATATTGCCACTCATGATCTAGCTCCTAAAATGATGGCCAAAGAAATTGCTGATAAAGTAATTGAACAGATTGAGAAAGGTATAGATTTTATTTTTGTTAATTTTGCTAATCCTGACATGGTTGGACATACGGCCAATGTTCCCGCAATTATTGTTGCCATTGAAGAGACTGATAGGGAACTGGGACGAATATTAAATGCCCTCGAAACTCGGGGTGGGGTGGCTGTTATTACAGCCGATCATGGAAATGCTGAAATCAACATAGACCAAGTTACCGGCGAACGTCACACAGCTCATACGACAGATCCCGTACCATGTATAATTACAAATACAAAGGGGAAATTGCACGGCGGATCTTTGATTGATATTGCACCGACGATTCTAACATTATTTGATCTTCCTATTCCCAAAACTATGACAGGTAAAGATTTGTTTGATAAATAACAAAACGACACAAGTATCAAAAAGGTTCTAATTTCTTACCAGACGGGGAACATTTTTATTGACAATAAAGAGTATTTATGATATACTTTATACAAGATTCGTTCCAAAGTTATTAGTTTATTTGAGAAGATAATTTTTGTCTTTTCAAATAAACTAATAATTAAGAAAATGATAAAAAATATTTTTAATTCCATGGGCCATGGAAGTAAAGTGTTGGTCTGTTTTTGTTTTTTTATCTTCTTTTCCGCTATTTTACCTCCCGCGGGAGAAAAGGTGAACTTATTATTAGTCCTTGGCTCTTTGGCCTTGGCTACTGTGGTGTTTTTCTTAAACAAAAAAAATACTTCCAATAATTAGGAAGTTTAAAATATACTCAACACCGCAAATTATTTATTTAATCTGCGGTCGTTTTGTTTTTAAGTTAAATTATATTTTTACAACAAAGACAAATTAATGATATAATAAGAAAATGCAAGAAATCGGAACACTCTATATTGTCGCGACACCTATTGGAAATTTGGAAGATATTACACTTCGAGCTATTCGAATTCTGAAAGAAGTGGATGTAATTTTGTGTGAAGATACTCGGACGACTAAAAATTTGTTAAACAAATATGAAATAATAAATAAGACCATGAGCTATCACGCTCATAGTACTGATGCCAAGGAGTCAATTATTATAAATATGCTAAAGGAGGGCAAGAACTTAGCCCTAGTTTCTGATGCTGGAACACCATGTATTTCTGACCCAGGAGTAATGCTCGTTGCTAATATTCGTCGCGAATTGGGAATAGAGGCCATAGTAGTGCCAATACCTGGACCGAGTGCTTTAATATCAGCACTTTCGGCCAGTGGTATTAGTGCATCGGAATTTGTCTTTTTAGGATTTTTACCACACAAGAAGGGTAGAGAGACTCTATTTAGGGAAATTGCCAACTCAGAAAGAGTTATGGTTTTTTACGAATCAACTCACCGGATAATGAAGACGTTGTCATCTCTTATTGAGCACGCTCCCGAGACTAAAGTTGTTATTGCTCGCGAGTTGACGAAACAGTTTGAACAATTTGTTACGGGTACTCCTGCTGAGATTTATGAATATTTTACAAATAATCAAGAAAAACAAAGAGGCGAATTTGTTGTAATTGTCGCCCCTAAATAAATAAGATATAATGAAACGAGAGTTTTGTTTGATATGATGATTTATCATTTTTTGAAACTCTATGAACAAGCAAGGTCAATAGGATTAATAATAATTTTTTGAATATATTTCATAAATAAATTGTGGATATATCATAATCGGATGAGAAAAGAAAGAACATTACTTATTTTAGGTTTGTGGGTAGCGATATTACCGTTTTTAGGTTTTCCTAATAATTGGCGAAGAATTTTATTTATCCTTACGGGTTTAGCATTGGTATATTTAGCCAAACTTTATTACCTTGAGGTTAAAGCCCGTATAGCTAGAGTAGATACACGCAGTAAAACATTTGTTGATAATATTGAAGAACAAAAATAATATGCCATCTTTAAATAGTAATCTAAAAAAATTTATTGTCTGGATTCTAGTCTTTATTATAATTGGAGGAATTATTTATTATATTATTCCGTTAGTTTTTAGTTCAATTAAATATGATAATACTAAAGTCATCGATATAAATAATAACGAGTTAAAAGATATCTCAAAAATCATATCTCCTCAAATTGAAATTAAAACGGAACCGATTGTTGCAGTTGAACAATTACCAGTGACACATATAGAAACACCGAAAGTAGTTAAAGCGCTATATATCTCAAGCTGGGTTGCTGGTTCGCCGAAGTTTCGCGATAGTGTTATTAAAATAATTGATGAAACTGAAATCAATGCTATTGTGATTGATGTGAAAGATTCAACGGGCCGGATTAGTTTTAAAATTAATGACCCAGAGTTGATTAAAATTGGCGCAGCTGAAAATCGAATTTCAAACGTTCGAGCCCTAACGGCACTTCTTCATAAAAAAAATATTTATGTTATAGGCCGAATTTCTGTTTTCCAAGATCCTTATTTAGCAAAACATAAACCCGAATGGGCTATAACTAGAAAAAGTGATGGTCTAATCTGGAAAGATCGCAAAGGTTTATCATTCCTCGATCCTGCAAGAGTAGAAGTTCATAATTACATTATCAACATTGCCAAACATTCATATGAAGAAGGTTTTGATGAATTAAATTTCGATTATATCCGTTATCCTTCGGATGGAGATATGAAAGATATTAATTATCATTTAAAAGAAGGAGAAACAAGGTCGGCTAACATTGAAAAATTCTTTGTGCATCTCAATACTGAAATGAAAAAAGATATCAATATTCCGATCTCAGCTGACTTGTTTGGGTTAACAACGGAAGCGCAAGATGATATGGGTATTGGGCAACTTTGGGTAAAAACTGTTCCACATTTTGATTTTGTTTCTCCAATGGTTTATCCATCGCATTATCCATCTGGAACTCTCGGTTATAAAAATCCTGCCTTATATCCTTATGAAGTTATTGATCATGCTCTCGAAAGTGCTGTCATACGGACTAAGGCCATTAATGAAGATATTCTTAAAATTCGACCATGGCTCCAAGATTTTGACCTCGGTGCAACTTACACAAAAGAGATGGTTAGAGCCCAGATGAAAGCAACTTATGATAATGGCCTAACTTCATGGATGCTTTGGGATCCAAGTAATAAATATACTCCGAGTGCACTTTTGCTTGAAAAAAATTAATAATTTTGTCATAATAGAATATCATAAATATGAAAAGAAACTTGCGAACATTAGTCTATATCGTCATCTCTCTGTTTCTTTTAACGGGAATTTTGGGCCTCGGTGTCTATATTGGTTATTCGCGACGACCAGAAATAGAAAAGGTTTTTTCTTTATCGAATAAAACAGCTCCGGCAGAAATAACAGCTGATTTTAGTGTATTTTGGAAGGTTTGGAATACAATTAATGAAAAATCAATTTATGCTAATAAAGTTACCGACCAAGATAAAATTTGGGGAGCTATTCAAGGACTAGCATCATCCGTTGGAGATCCTTATACTGTTTTCTTTTCACCTGAAGAAAATAAATTATTTAAAGATGAAATAAAAGGATCATTTGGTGGAATTGGAGCGGAAATTGGCATGAAAGATAAAATTTTAACAATTATTGCTCCTCTTAAAAACACGCCAGCATATTATGCTGGAATTAAATCGGGAGATAAAATTTTAAAAATAGATAAAACCATTACTAATGATATAACAGTTGATAAAGCCATTAGTCTAATACACGGAGAAATTGGCACGAGTGTTGTTTTGACAATTTTACGACAAGGTGAAAAAGAGACACGAGAAATCACTATTGTTCGGGGAAAAATTGAAATTCCAGTCATTGATACACAGATGCGTGATGATGGAATATTTGTGATAAAGTTTTATAGTTTCTCTGAAAATTCTGACATGCTCTTCCGTGATGCATTACTTCTATTTGTTAAGTCTGGTTCACAAAAGCTTGTAATAGATCTTCGTGGTAACCCTGGAGGTTATCTCGATGTGGCTGTAAATATTGGTTCTTGGTTTGTTGATAAAGGGAAAATAATTGTCAAAGAAGATGCTGGAACAGATGGTCAAAATAAAACTTATCGCAGTCATGGACCACGTGTCTTTAATGATAAACTAAAATTAGTCGTCCTTGTAGATGGAGGTTCAGCATCAGCCTCAGAAATCTTAGCTGGAGCTCTTCGAGAACATGGTATAGCTAAATTGGTAGGTGAAAAAACATATGGTAAAGGTTCAGTTCAAGAATTGGTCAATATTACTGATGAGACGTCACTCAAGGTCACTGTGGCCAACTGGTTAACTCCAAACGGCATCTCAATCTCTTTAGAAGGACTTAAACCTGATATTGTTGTACCTCTTTCTCTTAAAGATTTTGAAGCTAAACGTGATCCACAAATGGACAAAGCTGTTGAAGTATTATTAGCTAATTAAAATTGTGCTAGACACAATATAACAATCATATGAAAGTTATTTTACTTACTGACATTCCAAAAATTGGTAATAAATACGATGTCAAAGAATTCAAAGAAGGTTATGCTCAAAACGTTCTTTTAGCAAAAGGGCTAGCTGTTATGGCAACTAAAACTGAGTTAGCTAAATTGGAAGATCGAGCAAATAAGCAAAAGAGACAAAAAGATGAAGAAATGCAAACTTTTTTAAGTTTGATTTCTAAAGTAGGGAATAAGATTATTGTCATCAAAGCCAAAGCTAATGATAAGGGTCATTTATTTAAAGCGGTCTCTGTCCAAGAAGTTATTAAAGCAATTTTGGATATCTCCGGTATTAAAATTGAAGAAGATTCATTGGTCATTGGACATATTAAAAGTTTAGGGATTCATAATATCACCATCAAAAAAGGGGATAAGACAGGTGAGTGTCAAATAAATGTTGAAGCCATTTAAAATAAAATTCCTTATCATTTTCTGATAAGGAATTTTATGTAAGTCTAGATAACGTGTACGATTTTCTTTACGGATGATGTTCTGTTAAAATTTACCTTTCTCTTAGTGCCAAATTTAATTGTTCCTTCTTTTAAAGCAAAAAGTGTATGATCTTTACCAAGTCCAACATTATTTCCAGGAAGAATTTTTGTTCCACGCTGACGTATGATGATTGATCCAGCTTTAGCCTTTTCACCAGCATAAAGTTTCGTACCTAAGTACTTTGGATTTGAATCTGTTAAGTTTTTGGCCGAACCTCCAGCCTTTCGATGTGCCATATATTTATATAATCGCTATTCAGTAGCTAATTTATTATTTATAATCAACTAAATATGAGTATACCTAATATATTTAATAAAATCAAGAGCAAATTTGATATTGACAAATTTACTTTTATGTATTTTTGTATAATTGTTCTTGTTGGTTTCTCCAGTTTTGGTTTGGGTCGATTGTCGGTTAAAAGTGATATAAGTTCATCAAATCAAATTATTACTCAAAAAGTTGAACAAACTAATGTTACACCTAAAGAATTAAATGAATCGATTTTAATTAAAAAAAATGAATTACTACCTGAATTTAAAAATAGGGAATTAGAACAAGAAAAGAAGTTTGTTGCTTCAAAAAATGGTAAACTTTACTATAGTCTGGGGTGTAAAGCAGCCAATCGTATTAAACCTGAAAATGAAGTTTGGTTTCGATCAGAATCCGATGCAATAAAGTCTGGTTATAGTGCTTCAACCTCTTGTAAATAATATGAAAATCATTAATCAACTATTTTTAATCTGTTTTATTTTCTTTATAGCTTTTGTGCTCAAAGATGAAATTAAACTCACTTATAATAAAGTAATAACTTCTTTAGAAACTAATCCTAGATTTTCTGCTTTTAAAGAAAATGAAAATATTTTACCAAATCAAGATTTACTCAAAGAAAATATAATAGAAGAGACCTTTACTAAAATTGAAAATCCTGGAGTTTTGAAAGTTGTAAAAAAGATAGAAACATCAGTTTCTGGTGTGGTAAATAATCATGAACTTTCAAGTTCTAATATTATAAAAGAGACAAATCAAAATCGAAAAGTTAATGGAAATTTGACTGAATTAAAACAGAATTCACAGTTAAATTTTTCAGCGGAAAAAAAATTACAAGATATGTTTGTAAAGCAGTATTTTGAACACAATTCGCCAAGTGGAGTCGGAATCAAAGACCTAGGTAGTGAGATTGGTTATAAATATATTCTGATCGGCGAAAATTTAGCACTAGGAAATTTTGATTCTGACAAGGCTCTAGTTGATGCATGGATGGCAAGCCCTGGTCATCGGGCAAATATCTTAAACAAAAAGTACAGTGAAATTGGTGTTGCTGTTGGTCAAGGTCAATACAACGGCAGAAATGTCTGGATGGCCGTCTCTCATTTTGGTCTACCACAAAGTGCTTGTCCGACAATAGATAGAGTTTTATATGGAATCATCCAACTCAGTGAACAAGAAATTAAAAAGTTAACAGTGGATTTATTTGAAAGACATGAAAAGATCAATAAAGGGGGAGTATATGGTGGCAAAACTTCCAATGAACAAATCGATGAATATAATATTACAGTTGTCCATTATAATAATTTAATATCCTTAATGAAAGAAAGGATAAATAATTATAATCAGCAGGTTAAAAATTTTAATATTTGTATTACAGATAATATTAATTAACGACTAAGCTTCGCTAGGGAAGCCAATATTGTTCTTTATAGTCCTAGTTATAAAAGTTATGATAATGTCGCACAATATACCTTTTACGACATTAATATATAAAAAAAGCCTATAATTTAACAATATCCTTTATATTACTCCCTATCATCCATTATATTATTCTATTCTAATTAAAAATTAATTATTTATATATATTATTTTCTCCAAATAATATCTCTGACTCAAATCCCCGCTTATTCATATTACTTTTTTTATTTATTAAAAAATTTTTTGGCTGAAAGAATTGTAAAATATTTTATTTGAATTTATTTCTGATTATTCTCTCTAAATGAATTTTTTATCTCATTTATTAACCTTTGAGTCCTATTAATGAATCATATCTCTACCTTCGTTTTTAGACCTGTATTTAAATGTAATGATGGATCATTTGAGGTCTTATGTTGGGAGTATCTTTATGGTAGGAGCTGGACAGATAACTACTCCTATATTTAGAGATAACTTAGATTTGCTAAGCTTAACTTTTCGTTATGGATCATCAACCAACAGAGATGTAAAAGTGATTGCGATAATGAAAGACAATTCAGAAAAAATCATTGGTCAATTTCATTTAACTGGAATCTCTGGCTTTGTAGTTAATGACTACAGCAATTACAAGACATTTGAGTATTTTGCTGACTTGTCCGCAATTGAATTCTCAGGTATCAAGAGATTACGAATTGAAGTCTCAAGCTCATTGCTTAAATGCTCAGCCCCGGATTTTTTAATCCGTGAAATTATTCTGGATCTTAACGATCGAAATGTAAAATAAATAAATTGTTCTTTATAATGTTCTTTTGTTTAACTAAAAGATATAAAAGTAAAAGGCCGTGCAAAAAGATGCACGGTCCTTTTTTATTAGATTACTTCCCTTTCTTTAAATATTTTTTATTTTTTAATTTATCTGGTAATAAACTTTCTTTTGTATATTTTTCATAATCTTTACCATAGCCAATATTTTTCATCAGATTGGTTGGTGCGTTTCTTATAATCATCGGGATCGATAAATTACCATATTTTTTTACATCTTCTTGTGCTGTTTTAAATGCCTCATAGGAATCTCTATTTTTGGGTGATTGTGCCAAATAGACGACTCCATGAGCTAGGTTTATGCCACATTCAGGCATTCCTATGATTTCAACAGCTCTAAATACATCATTAGCGACGACTAGAGCTGTTGGTAGTGCAAGCCCTATATCTTCACTAGCAAAAATAACCATACGTCTAGCGATGAATTTTGGATCTTCCCCGGCTTCTAACATTCGAGCAAGATAATAAAGTGCTGCATCAGGCTGAGAGGCTCGCATGCTTTTAATAAATGCGCTGATAGTATTGTAATGCTCATCCCCTTTTTTATCATAACGTAAAATTTTTGACTGAAGTGTATTTTTAAAATTTTCAATATTTAATTCGTTATAGAGTGAAGATGTGTTTTCAATCATAGCAATAGCTTGTCTGGCGTCACCATCTGACATTTCAATTAACCAATCACTTGCATCCTTCTTGATTTTAAAACCTGTTGATTTGATGATTTGTCTCATCTCATCACTAGATAATTCTTCTAGTACAAAAACGCGACAGCGTGATAAAAGTGCTGAAATAACTTCAAAGCTAGGATTTTCTGTTGTGGCTCCGATTAAAATTAATTTTCCACTTTCAACATAAGGCAACAGAAAATCTTGCTGAGCTTTATTGAAACGATGTATTTCATCTAAAAATAATATTTTGGGTCCGAGAAGTTCACCAGTCCCGCGTGGGCCACTATCAACAATTTGCCTAATATCATCCTTGCCGGCAGATACCGCTGAGAGTTCATGGTAATCAGCGTTCATGGCTTGGGCATAAATTCGAGCTAGAGTCGTCTTGCCAACTCCCGGTGGACCCCAAAGAATAAAAGAAAAAATATGTTTTTTTTCAATAGCAATTCTGATTGGTTTGTTTGGGGCGACTAAATGAGCTTGGCCGACAAACTGGTCAAGGTTTCTAGGTCTTATTTTTGAAGCTAAGGGTTCCATACCCCTTATTATATCATTATTGAGCGACGAAAGTCAGAGCTATACCTTTGTGGTTTGCTCGTCCTGTTCTACCGATACGGTGAATATATGTATCATAAGTTTGAGGAATTTCGTAATTGATGACGTGGGAGACTGAAGGAATATCAAGTCCACGTGCCGCGACATCTGTCGCAACTAAGATATCAAGCATTCCCTCTTTAAAACTATTTAAAGTTCTTTGGCGTTCGTTGTGACGTTTATCACCATGAATTGATCCAGCTTTGAAACCTCTTTTAATCAAATCAACAGATAATTTTTCGACAGCATGTTTAGTTTCAGAAAATATTAGTACTTTTTTAAATTCTTCAGTTTTAGATAAAAGATCTGAAAGTATATCAATTTTATTTACACCACGAGAAATTCTTATTACATCCTGTTCAACATTCTTTGAAGTATCACGAGTTTTGATCATTATACGAACTGGATCTTTCGCAAATTGTTCAATTAATTTTTCTATTGTTTTTGGAAGAGTTGCTGAAAAGAAAAAACTTTGTTTATCTTCTGGCGTTTGTTTTAGTAGGTAAGTTATATCATCAACAAATCCCATATCCAGCATACGATCAGCTTCATCTAAGACAATTGATTTTGTTCCAGAAAGATTAATTTCACCTCTTTTAACTAGATCGAGAAGTCTACCTGGTGTCCCAATTACTAAATTACAACCGCGTCTGATATTTCTAATCTGTGGTGTAATCGGAGTTCCACCAACGCAAGCCACGGCATAGATCTTCATTCCGATAGTTAGATCACAGAGTTCCTTTTCAATTTGGACGGCAAGTTCACGGGTTGGAGCAATAACTAGAGCTGTCTCATTATGATCTTTGATTATTTTATTAATTATTGGAATCAAAAAAGAGGCTGTTTTACCAGTACCAGTATCAGCAATACCAAGAATATCGCGACCAAGAAGAGCATGTGGAATAGCTTTGTCTTGGATAGGACTAGGATATATATATTGCTTTTTAGCAATCGTAATTTTAAGTTTAGCGTCAATAGCAAAATCACTAAAAGTGTGAGTTGGTAGATATATTTCTTCTTTCTCTATAATTGTTGATTTACTAATAAATCGCGAAACATCAATTCGTTCATAAGAGCCTTTTCTGTTTCGGCTACCGCCAGAATGTCCACCAGAACTTCTGCCACCAGAAAATCCCCCACGACTTCCGCCGGCTGCTGGTCTGCGACTTGCGCCACTCGAATAATTAGGGGCTCTACCTGAGCCTCTTTGTTTTATATTTGTATACATATTTTTATTTTATTGCGTGTCTCAAAATTAATATTGAAACACTCATACACACAAGGAGTTTTTCAATCTAATTAGATAATATCACCTATCCCCTCTTTTGTCAAGGAAGTTCGTGATGAGATCCAAAAAAACCGCTCAAATGAACGGTTTTTTGTCTATTTTTCTACAAATTTTTTAATTCTGTATCAATTTGGATTAGATCCTTGTCGCTTGTATCATCAACTTTTATATTATTTAAAGCTTGATTAATTGAGACAGTCGAGTCGGATTCTATAGCTTGATTGATTTGGATATCTGAAGCAGATGGTTGTTCTGTTATTATTTCTTTTGTTTGATTTTTCTTAATCATAATTGTGGCAATAATTGCCGCAATAATGATTATTATAAGAATAACTGTCGTTCTATTTTTATTCATAAGATGTAAAATATTATTTATTAGTTATTTTCTGAAGTTTTAGTATTTTTTTCGACCTCAGAAGTGGCATTTTTATCACCTATTTTATTTTCCTTAACATCTTTATCTTGATCAATTTTTGGAATTTTGGCTAAAGTTGTTGCAGTATTACGGACAGCTTGGTGAGATAATTTAACAGTTTCAATTACCGCTTTTATATCTGTTTTAAATGTATCGCGTAGTTTTTTCATATCAACCTTAAGTGTTGTTTCGTCAATTTTTGGTTCATAAGATTTTTTTGATTGCTCGATTATCGCCTTTCGAGCTGTGTCTATGGTCTCTTTGGCTTTAGTCAATTGGGCTGTAGCAAGAGTAATATTTACCCTATTTTCTTCGGCTTTATCAATACGAGATTGAACACTAACCAAGACAGCTTCAATCTGGTCAACCTTGCTTGAAATTTGATTAGTAATTCTCTCATTTAATGAATTAATTCCTGTAACAATTTTCTCGGTTGAATCTTTCTTTTTTAAATCTTTAATTGTATCTAATTTTGCTTTAAAGGAAATCTTAGTTGATTCTATTTTTTGTTTAACTAAATTTTTATTTAATTCAAGTTCTTTTTTAAATTCTTCTCTTTTGACTTTTATGTCCCCTACCATTGATTCTAATTTTGATTTAAATTCATCTTTGTTTTCTTTCAAACCTTCTTTTAGTCCACTTTTAAGATCTTCATTATCTGTTCTCTGTATCGTTTTCTGCTCCTTATATCCCTCTCTGATTGTTTTAACTTCCTCCCTTTGTCCTTCTCTAATTTCTCTGATAGATTCTGTTCCTTTGAAACTTTTTGTTTCAGAATCTTGCGCATAAACAACAAACCCTAAAAATAATGATAAGCTGATAATAATTGGCGCACCATACTTGATGTATTTATTCATATATGTTTATTATAATACTTCTAATTTTATTAAACAATCAAGAATCATAACATAAAAATCCTTATTAAATAATACTAATAAGGATTTTTATGTTATTTTATTACGCTGTTTATAACTTTACCTGTTTCAAAGGCTGAGATTATATTTTTAGCAGCAATTTCTGCCATTTGGTTACGGGCAGTTTCTCTAGATGAAGCAATGTGAGGAGTAAGAATAACATTTTCTAATTTTGCCAAACCACTACTTAATTTAGGTTCAAATTCAAAAACATCAAGTGCTGCACCACGAATTTGATTCTTTTTTAATGCTTCTACCAAAGCTTCTTCATCAATGACTGGTCCGCGGGCTGTATTAATTAAAAATGCAGTCGGCTTCATTTGACTCAAAGTGTTTTTGTTGATCAGGTGAGTAGTTGATGGCAAGAGTGGACAGTGAAGCGATATAATATCGGCTTCTTTTAGCACATCACTCAATTCTTTTTTAACGGCGCCTGTTTCTTGTTCGATTTGTTGATTGGCCACTACATCAGAGTAAATTATTTTTGCCCCAAATCCATTAAAAAGTATTTTAGCAACGACTGAGCCAATAGCTCCGACTCCGATTAAACCAATTACTTTATCTTTCATATCAGTCCCAACGAGTAATTCTGGATCCCAGCCTTTGTATTTTCCTTTTCGCATAAAACGGTCACCTTCGGTAATTCTAGTTGTTAGAGCCATCATCATAGAAACAGTAGATTCAGCGACAGCTGTATTTGATGTACCAGGAGTATTAGAAACTTCAATTCCATTTTTCTTTGCATCTTCAATATTTATATTGTTGAAACCAACAGAAAAATTAGCAAAAACTTTAGCAGTTGGACAAGCTACAAATACACTTTGATCAATTTCATCAGTCAAGAATGATATAACACCGTCATAAGGTTTTAATTTCAATTTCTTAATTAAATCTTTTTTAGAAAGAGGATTGCGATCTTTGCCCATATCAAACGTGATTCCACTCTCATTTAGTAATTTTAATCCAGCCAAAGGAATCCTTCTTGTAATATAAATATGTTTAGTCATTCTAAAATTTTTTAAATAATAATAATATCTTTTTTAATCATGTGTTTCTCAGCTGAAAGTGCAATCTTCTCCATCATGGCGACAGTTTCGATTGGATGCTTCCCTTTAGCGGATTCTTCTGACAACATAACAGCATCAGCTCCTTCAATAATAGCATACGCTACATCGGAAACTTCTGCTCTTGTTGGTGTTATATTTTCAGTCATTGAGAGCATCATTTGAGTAGCCACAATAACAAGCTTACCCTGCCGGTTTGCTTCCTTTATAATATTGTGTTGAATGAATGGTATTTCTTCGAGTGGAAATTCATTTCCAAGGTCACCGCGCGCTACCATAATAGCATCAGATGCTTCAACTATTTCAACGAGGTTTTCATATCCAAGGCGCCTTTCAATCTTGGCAATAACTTTTTGATGTCCACCTTTCTCTTTAATTATATTTTTTATAAACTTAACATCTTCGGCAGTTCCAACGAATGATTGAGCTACATAATCAACTCCTTGTTCTATTCCGAAAGTTAAATCAGCAATGTCTTTGTCGGTCGTGATTTGTTCATTTTGTTCTCCTCCAAAATGGTGACTTCCCTCTTCTTGAACTCTAGGACCAGACAAATCTTGAACAATATATATTTTTTTTGACAATTCCAAGGCTGCCTGACGAATATTCTTAATAATTATTTCGTATTCTGGATATGTTCCCCAAGAAAAATTAAGTCTAGCCATATTCATATGGTGGCTAATTAATTCTCTAATTTTTTCTTTTGAATCTGATGCTGGTCCTATTGTTGCTATTATTTTTGTGATTGATTCTTCCATCTAATTTTTTGGATACTCTTGTCTTTTTATGATAGAGTATTATTTAGTCAAAGTTAATAATAAAACAAGGATATCTTTTAAACTTAATAAAGTATAAATTATAAAAAATAAATAAATATACTCAAAAGTACTATATTATTTATTTTGCAATCTTGATGATTCTTTCATATTTAACATTCCTCTCTTTTGGGCCGAGAGCTCCTGATTTAATTCCAAATGTTCCAAAAGCATAAGCTAAATCTCCAATGAAATCATCCATTGTTTCCCCGCTACGATGACTAATAATACAAGCCATATCGTTATCACAGGCCATTTTCATTGTTTTAAGAGTTTCAGTTAATGTGCCTATTTGGTTTGGCTTAATGATTATTCCTTTTGCACTTTTTTCTTTAATAGCACGATCGAGTCTAATAATATTTGTGACAGTTAAATCATCTGCTATGAGTCGAACTAGGGGTATTTTTGTTTGAAGATTAGTAAAACTTTCGAAATCTTCTTCATCAAATGGATCTTCAATCGATATCATTGGATATTCACTACAGATTTTTTCATATAGTTCAATCATATCGTTTTTTGACCATTTTTTATCAAGAAAATCATAAGTATCAGATTCTCCGTTATAGAAAGAACTAGCAGCAACATCAAGTGCATATTTAATTTTATCAGTGTAGCCCAGTTCAGTTGTCGCTTTCTTCATTAAATTAAGTGGTATAAAAATATCTTCAACATCAAGTGCAATTCCTCCTTCATCTCCTTTGATAAGTGGGCCACCAAATTCTTTTTCAATTAATTCATCTAATTTTGCTTGGATCTCACGAGAAATTTTGACACTTTCTTCTGCAGTATCAACTTGAGGAACTATATGGAATTCTTGAAAAGCTAATTTGGTCGATGCATGTTTACCACCATTTATAAGATTGAAGAATAAATAAGGTTCTTTTCTAAAATGTTTAATTTCTGAAAGCGTCCTCAAATATTCAAAAGTTTCCATTTTAAGGACTTTAGAGGCTGCTTTAGCACAAGCAATACTAACACCAATCATACTATTTCCTCCTAGATTAGTTTTTTGTTGAGTGCCATCTAGATTGATCATAGTTTCATCTATTAAAGTTTGTTCATCAACGTTTGTGCCAACTAAAGCAGGTTTTATAAGGTCGGCAATTTGTTTTATAGCTGTTTGAACGGTTCCTTTACCACTCTTGTCGTCACGAAGCTCACAGGCCTCATATTTACCAGTACTAGCTCCTGATGGAACTTCAAATGTGCCAACAATGTCGCCAACAAATACAGAAACTTTAAGTGTTGGATTCTTGCGTGAATCTAGAATTTGTGTTGCTTCAATATTTGTGATTTTTTTATCCATATTTTTATATTTTAATGATAATTAATTTATCTCTATTTTTTTCTCGTGACTACGACTGACTTACGAGATTAATAACAATAATTCCTCTATTATATAATAAAAGCTAAATTTTCCCAAACAAATTAGTTGGCGCATTTGCAAACATAAAACACCCCAACTCGGAGTGTTTTATGTTTTGACTATTTCTTTGGTGTAACTTTCTTGGGTTTCTTTACTTCTTTCTTGTGACTTACTCCTTTTGCCATATAATTTGTGTAATCTCGTCACAATGATTGCGACGGAATAAAATAATTATTTAATAATAGATTTATTATATCACTCTTATACTATTTTCAAAAATATTAAAATCAATTATAATGTGGATATGAGTGATGAAGATGACACAAAAAATGAAATAACACCCAAAGACCCCATTTGTCCTAGATGTGGTTTGCGGTCTTATGACGAAGTATGCCAAAATTGTGGAACTCCAATAGTTACGAAGACTGATGATGAAGATGAAGACTATAATTGGCGTGAAAAATATCGCTAATTTGATATTTAGCGTGCTTCATTTATAAAAAATACGTTTTGAACAAAAACTTGATATTTAGCTTTGATAAATAAATCATCAGTAGAGTATTTATTTTCATTACTATCATTAAAAAATAAACATCGGATTTTAATTTTTTATGAGATGGTAAACTTTTTAAACCTAAAAATTATTTAACTAATTCAAATTTAGTGATTGAGATGTTGTCTGGATTATTTTTATAAACATAGCTAACTTTGGCATAACTCACGATGTGACCATCTTCGTAAGAAATTTCGGCGATATTTGACTCTTCATTTATTGTAATTGTTGTAACATGCCACGATCCACCCAAGACCGCAGAATTTGTGGCGATGATCTTTATGTTATCTTTAATATATTTTTCAACTGATAATTTTTCATCAAGTTTTGTACAGTCTATCTGTGGTATGGCTTTGATAAAAGTCAAATTATTTTTATCTTTATAAACATAAACACTATCGCCACGATCAACCATTTCACCATATCCAACCGTTGCATCATTAGCTTGCCACTTGATAATAAGTTCTTCTTTAGTTTCCATTCCTTCGGCACGAGAGTTCCACCAAACAAAATTGGTTTTTGTAGCGTCTTCTTTTTCATTTGCAATAGGTGTTATTTTAGCTGAAAAATCGCCTACTTTGGAATCTGATTCAGCTGGTAAATCATGAAATTCTCCGGTTAAATTGACACCATTTTGTTGTATTTTAAGCCAAACTTTATCATAATAGCCAGTTGAGGCAACCTTATTCTCACGAAAGTAGCAATAATTAATCGGTTCTTTGTTTGAAACGATTGGTTCTACAATCTGTGGATCAATAGATGCTTTTGGAACACTTTTAAAATTAATGGTTAATAATACAGCTCCAATAATAAGAATAATAAGAATAATAATTAGAATTTTTTTAGCTTTATATGTGTTAATCATAGTCTAATTATATCATTTTCTTTGAAAAGATTATCAAATAAATAATTTGGCAATTCGAATCTCTTCAAATGATAAATCATAACCCTCGCTCTCTAAAATTTGCTTAATGGGATTTAACTTTCCTAGTTCATCGTCTTTTAATTTTATATTTGCTTTTTTAACAAGGTCAATATTTTTTTGGCTCGGTTTGATGTGTTTGATATCTGTCTTTGGAAATTCTTCCATTATTTTTTCAATGTGGTGCGTAATTGTACCTAGTGTTAAATCACGCTCTTTGGCTATTTGTTTAATATTTTTACCACTCTCCAATAATTCTTTTGTAATTATGATTGTCGGAATCTTCGTATCAATGATCATTTTTTTTATTTTTTTATTGGTTCCGATTGCTCCATAGACAACTCCACCCATCTTATGAATGAAATCCACTTCTAATTTTTGCTGTTCATTATTTTTAAGTTTACGGAATAATAGTTCATTCTGGAAACTTTGATTTTTCAAATCTTGATCAAATTCTAAAATAATAGGGTCAACACGGAGTGATTCTGCATTAAAACCAACTAAACTTATACCCTCGAGTGTGCGAACTCGCGAAAGTGCAACATAACCCATTCCATAAGTAAAACTATTTCTTAAATCTATTTCAGCATTGTCGAGCGACATACCTTGGCTTTTATGAATAGTAATCGCCCATGCTAGACGAAGTGGAATCTGAGAAACGGAGGCTTTGACTTTACCATTCTCTTCGATGGCCCAAAGTTCTGGCTTTAAAATAATCTTCTTACCATTGTAGAGTTGAACAATAGGATTACCATGTCCATCTACAAATCCCACTACTTTACCGCGAGATCCATTAACATAACCTTCTTCAAAATTATTTTTGATACACATTACTTCAGCTCCAATTTTGAGTTTCAGCCCCTCATGAGCTAAACAACTTTTTTTGAGAATTTCAACCAGTGGCTCGGGTCCGGTTGAAGTCATATGGAAAAATTTCTCATTACTTACTACATTAGAGAGTTCAATACTGTTTATATTGTCGACATTCACATTGTGAGTGTAAAGTCGAGTAGCTTTGATACCACTTTTAAGTGTGGCTCCAACTCGGCTTTGCAATTGTTCAATATGTTTTTGTTCCATACAATTCCCTCGGATGGTATTTAAAATTTCTGTTAAGTTATCATCTTCTTGACGGTGTTGCTCTTCTATATAACAAACAGCTGGGTTAAGGCTCTGCCAAGCTGTACTTTCAAAAACCATACCACTTTGACCTTCCTGATTAATTGATTTATTAATTGGAGGTAATTGAAAAAAATCACCAGAGAGAATAACTTGGAGTCCACCAAAAGGTGTATCGCTACGTTTGAATTTCCGGCACACACGTTCAACCATATCAAGCTGTGATCCATGGAGCATTGAGACTTCATCAATGATTAAGATTCGGGCTTTCTCAAATCGCTTCCAAAGATACTTTTTTTCTTCGAGTTGATCGAGATCTCGCTCATCCATTTTATTTCGAATACCAATTCCTGACCAACTATGAATAGTCATTCCATTCATATGAGTTGCAGCAATACCAGTTGAAGCTGTGACAGCAACAGGAATATCATGATCCTCAAGATAATGTATATATTTATTTAGTAAATAAGTTTTACCCGAACCAGCACTACCAGTTAAGTAGATATTAACGCCGGTTTTCATGATTAAAAATGCCTGATCTTGAGTCATATTGAGCTATTATAGCATTAGTATTTTCGAATAACAGCTTTGACAATACCAATAATTGTCAGATTAAATTTTGGATAGATTGATTTGAAATTAGAGTTGGCAGGTTCAAGCCAAATTTTATCTCCAACTTTTTTAAAATATTTCATTGTAAATTCCCCATCAACACTTGCAATAACAATCTGACCATCATTAGCTTTATTTGATTTCTCTACCAAGACCATATCGCCATCAGTAATGTGAGCATCAATCATCGAGTCACCATCAACTGTTAACATGTAGGAGTTTTCTTTTTTGGTAATGAGATATTCGTCAATGTTGATAGTTTCTTTTAATTCCTCTGAGACATCAGATGGGAAACCAGCTTTAACGGAACCAAGCATTGGGATAGAATCAAACGAAACATCAGCAATCAATCGTCCTAAATAATCTTTTGTGATAATTCCCTCTTCGATGAATTTATCAACTAGTCGAGCGACAGAATTTTTTGATTTAAAACCGAATAATTTCATCATTTCAGAATATGTCGGCATTCGCCTGTCTCGGTTATAAAATGCTATTAATTTTTCTTTGTAATTATTATACATAAAACTATTATATTAGAGATTAGAAAATTGAGGAAGATTATTTAATAAATTAAGTATATTTCCCAAAAATCCTCGACGTTGGTGTTGACGAATTTTGTGAAGAAGTTCCTTGTGTTCACGAGCCTCTTTTGAATAATCTACTCCTTGCAAAATTTTCATATCAATTTTTTTATTGATATTTTGAATCTCTCGGGCAATGATTTTTAAATATTGTTCTTTACTCATACGATTTAGCGAAATCATGTCGCATTAACATCTTCTGAAATACGACGAATCTCGAAATTACTATTAATTAGTTGTATATATAGTATATGTGAACGAACGTTCACAGTCAAGAAATAAACTGTGGATAACCCCCACACCTATATTTTTATCTCAGGTTAACACCTGCATAAAGGAATATAAAAATATAGGGGTGGAGGTAAACCCCCTACTACTTAATATCTCAGGTTAATACCTGCATAAAGGAATATAAAAATATAGGTGTGGAGGTAAACCCCCTACTACTTAATATCTCAGGTTAATACCTGCATAAAGGAATATAAAAATATAGGTGTGGAGGTAAACCCCCTTAGAAAAGCCACGCACCATGCGTGGCTTTCTTTATTTAAAATAATGAATCAACTATATTCCAGGGAAGATTTGAAAATAAAATTACGACATAAAGTATAAAGAAAATTATTGGAATATTTTTTTCAATAGAAGAAAGTTTGCGATATTTCTTGTTGTCTTGTCCTCGACCTAATAATTCCCATTCTGTTTTGTAAAGTGATAAAGGTAACTGTTCTTCGATTTCATGAATGACTTTGAATTTAGCTCGATTGGAATTTCGATATGTAATAATCATCTGGTACCAGCAATAACAAATTGCAATTCCTACAAAAGGAGCGAAGAGAAAAATTATTGAATGATCCTCATTTACGTTTTTTGTTTCGAGATAACCAATGACTCCGATGATGGCTGTATTGAGCCCGAGAAAAAATTCGTTTGATT
Organism: Minisyncoccia bacterium; assembly: GCA_038219305.1. Classification (GTDB taxonomy): domain Bacteria; phylum Patescibacteriota; class Minisyncoccia; order Phycocordibacterales; family UBA9973; genus UBA8515. The sequence continues at coordinate 44,801 of JBBRJM010000001.1, forward strand.
TATTTCGTCTATCATTACTGCTATTGAAAATAGATAAATAGGCTTTGTATTGTTCGAGATAGTGGTTTTCGTAGTTCTTGTCTTCGCCATCATTATAATGACCAGTCTTAGAATACAAAAGTTCATTTAATTTATTTTTTTCCATAAGAAATTTAAATTAATATTATATTCTGATAATAGCACAATTTAACTAATTTGTCAATTATTCCCTTTTATTCAAATAGTATTTTCTTTTTGCACTCGGTAAACGCTCAATAGCATAACGAAGCATATTCCTTGGCATATTTTTCCAGTGTTGATCTAAGAATTTCATCAATATACTCTCGTCTACCCTTTTCCCAACTTCGCGGAGCATCCATCCACAAGCCTTGTGAATAAGGTTTTGAGGGTCATTTAAGAGCATATAAGCTATATGAATTGTCCATTTAGACTGACCTTTATAGATAAATGCGAATGTTGAGATGATAGCAATACGCCTTTCCCAAAGATTCTTCGATTTAGCTAACTTAATAAGAATTATCGGTTCTTTATCAATCAAGTAATCCCCGAGGATATAATGAGCAGATAAATCGACTAAATCCCAGTTGTTTATATACTTAGTATTTTTTAAATAAAAATTGACTATTTTTTTCTGCTCACGCTTGTCACCATTTTTTTTGACTAAACGATATTGGTGAACTAATAATAAGAGAGCTGTTAGTCTGACTTCATGGTACTTGCTACTAAGGAGCATTTGTATATCAGAGAGTAGTAAATCAGAATATTTTAGAGCAATAGATCTAGAAACGGGTACTGTAATTCCTAAAAATATGTCCCCTTCTCCATATTGACCAATTCCCGTTTTAAAAAACCGCTGGAGAATTTTAGATTTCTCAGTATTTTTTTGGGAATATATTTCTTTTATAATTTTATTTATCATACAATTTTAAAATCATGTTGAAAAATATCTTAGAATAATACGCTAAACAAAAAATTCTTCAATCTTTCTAGTAGTGATATTTGGGAATAATTCTTTGGCACGATTATTCGTTATAATCATCTCATTTTTAAAACTATCTATCATGCACCTCCCCACTCTAGTTTCTTTCTTGGAATTATAAATTCCCAAAAATAATCCTGCAACTTTACCTGGTAGAATTGATAAGCGAAAAATTAACATTTTTTTATTTTTAAAGTTAGCATATCGTTTTATAAATTGCTCATAAGACATTTCTTCTTTACCTCCGATCTCTACTATTTCATTTTGAAATATTTTTTTACTAAGAGCTCCTACTAAATACGAGAGAATGTCCGCCAATCCAATTGGTTGAGTTTTTGTAATAGCCCATTTTGGCAAGATTATAATTTTTGATTTGTTAACAATATTTTTTACAATTTCAAATGAAATACTTCCTTCTCCAATAATCATCGAGGCTCTGAATTCAATAACAATCTTATTATATTTACGAAGGATTTCTCCAGTTTTGTGTCTACTTGAGAGATGTTTAGATAATTTCTCATTATCTCTCCCTAGTCCACCAAGATATATGACGCGACTAACTTGATTTTGTTTTAAAGCCTGACCTGTGACTTCTGCGGCAAAAGTTTCATTCTCGCTAAAATCATTTTTATTTGAAACCATCATATGGACAAGATAATACGCTACATCAACTCCAGAAAGAGCATTATCCATCTCTTCTTTATTCAAAACATCAGCTTTTATAATTTTAACTCTATTTACAAATTTATCTTCAATTTTAATATTCTCTATGTTGTGTGAAATAGCCGTAATATTGTGTTCCGTATTTTTTAGTAGATATTTTGTTAAATTTTTACCGATAAAACCGGATGCTCCAATAATTGCTATATTCATGTAAATATTATATCACAATTGACTGTTTGTGAAAATAATATTATAATAATAAAAAATGTAAACTACTAAAACTTTATATTATGGAAAAATTTATTTATTTTTTTCTAATTTGTTTATTTTTCTTTTTTGCTCTAGCAAGCTTATTGTCAAATAAGTTTTGGAATAATACTAAAAAATTATTTTCGTATTTAACTTTTTTCAAAACATTTGAATTACGCGGTGAATTAACCGAACCACCTTATGAAGAACTAGATGCAGAGTTCGATGAAATTGAATTTGTTCGGGGAATCGAAGACCCCGATGAGCCTGTTTTGGTCAAAAAAAGAAAAATAAGGCATTTTATATCATTTAAAATTAATGAGAAAGAACAAAAAAAGGAAATTCCATACAGTCTATTTGATAAGTTGGAAAATTCAAAAAAGACAAGTGGAAGTCCTTGCACCTTTACCTGCAGAAAATTCTTCTTTCAAAAAAAAATTTATGTACTTGATGTCTCTTGATAAACTAAAATCCCCCAGAGAAATTCTGGGGATTTAATTTGACAAAATAATTATAAAGTATTATAAATACTAAAACGTTAAACCTTTAAAATTAAAAGTATGAAAGAATTAATTGGAACCCTGATTTTAGTTCTTCTCATTGTTTTTTCTTTTGGGAAGTACTTCGTAAATGTATTTTTGTGGGCTTTTGTTCCACAAAAAATAAAGATTAGCGGCAAAATAGTCGCGCTTAAAGAGAAAGTATTTGAATACTACACTCCTCAAGACCGTGAACCAAATTTGTCTTTTATTGGGACTGGCTATGGTGATTCAAGTAATAATCTCGATCCCATAGCTTCGGCTTTTATTTTAGATAAATTTTTTCCGCAGTTATTTGAAACACCCCTTCCTGTAAAAGAATCTGATTTGTCTTCAGGAATTAGTAATCAAACTAGTTTACTAAAAATAAGGATATCGGAATACTATATCAGGGTAATGTATTTAGGGAAAAAATACACAATCAATGTTACAGCTTCTCTTTTTTCAAAAATAAAAAAACGCAAAGAAGAAGGAATATTTGATATTTCTTTAATCATCGAAAAAAGTTGTATGGATTGTTTCTACGATGTCGTGTCTGAATAAAATAAAAAAAAGCCTGTCAGAATCTTTGTATTCTGACAGGCTTTTTATTTGATTTATTTTCTATATTTTCTATTTCTCCATTTATCAGCAATTTTAACCCGGTTAAGCGATCGCTCAAGTTCTGTTTCAAAGTGTTCAAAGTCAACCACTTCTTTATTGAGGGCTAATTTACGTAATTCTTCAGCTTTAGCCTTGGCTTTTTCAATCAATTCATCAGTAAGTTCCGCCACATGCATAGCATAATCAGCCAAGATGGCCACTTCTGTCATACCCTCATCATTATTTTTGACTTCAACAAATCCTCCAACGACAGCAATCGGCACATATTCGCCATTTACTTGCGAAACAATATCGCCTGTTGCAATTTGAGCAATGAGTGGAATATGATTTGCTAAGATCGTAATCTCTCCCTCTTTTGTCGGTAGCGTAACAGCCTCGACTAATTCCTCTAGAATTAATTTCTCGGGTGTGACTATTTTAAGTTTTAATAGTTTTGACATAAATTAGTTTAAAAGTTATCAGGTTTATAAAGTTATCAGGTTTATAAAGTTATAAAAAAATTTTCTTTATAACTTTATGACTTTCAACTTTTAACTAAAGTGCTCCTTTCATATAAAATTCGTTTTCTGGTTTATCGTCATGCTTGCCTTCTAGAATTTCTTTGAATGATCTAATAGTTTCGGCAAGTGGGACATATTGACCAGGGGTTCCGGTAAATTGTTCTGCCACAAAAAATGGTTGAGAAAGAAATCTCTGAATCTTACGAGCTCGAGTAACTAGCGCTTTATCATCATCAGAAAGTTCCTCCATTCCTAAAATTGCAATAATATCTTGTAGGTCTTTATAACGCTGAAGTACTCTTTGAACTTCAAGTGCAACTTCATAGTGCTCACGTCCTACGATGTGTGGGTCAAGAATTGTCGATGATGAGTCAAGTGGATCAACTGCAGGATAAATTCCAATTTCAGTCAACGAACGGTTTAGCACAACTGTGGAGTCTAAGTGAGAGAATGTTGTCGCTGGAGCTGGGTCGGTAAGGTCGTCAGCTGGCACATAAACTGCTTGAACAGAAGTAATCGAACCTTTATCAGTAGAAGTGATACGTTCTTGAAGATTTCCCATTTCTGTTGAAAGAGTTGGTTGATATCCGACAGCAGAAGGAATACGGCCCAAGAGAGCAGAAACTTCAGAACCTGCTTGTGTAAAGCGAAAAATATTGTCGATAAAGAAAAGAACATCTTTGCCTTCTTGGTCACGAAAGTGTTCCGCCATTGTAAGACCTGAGAGTGCTACACGAAGACGAGCTCCAGGCGGTTCATTCATTTGTCCAAAGACCATGGCAACCTTATCTAGAACTTTGGAATCTTTCATTTCATGGTAGAGGTCATTTCCTTCACGAGTTCTCTCTCCCACACCAGCGAACACTGAATAGCCTCCGTGATTACTAGCGATGTTGTGGATGAGCTCTTGAATAATAACAGTCTTTCCAACTCCTGCACCACCAAAGAGTCCAACTTTACCACCTTTCAAAACAGGACAAATCAAATCGATAACCTTAATACCAGTTTCAAGTATTTCAACTTTTGTTGCTTGAGAGACGAAGCTCGGAGCTTTTCTATGGATTGAAGATCTGACATCTGTTTTAATGGCTACTCCATCATCAATTGCCTCGCCTAAGACATTGAAAATTCTTCCCAATGTATCTTTACCAACTGGAACTGAAATTGGCATGCCGGAATCTGTGACTTCCATACCACGAGCAAGGCCATCAGTTGAGTCCATAGCGACAGATCGGATTACTCCTCCACCAATATGCTGTTCAACTTCTAAAATAACTTTTTTATCACCATTCATGACAGAAAGAGCGTTGTAGATTTCTGGAATATGTCCTTCGAAAAAGACGTCGACGACTGGACCAATAATTCTTTTAATTGTACCTGTTTTCATATGATTTAAAAGTGGAACAAATTATTTTATGAAAAAATGTCTGGCTCCTCATCCTTCCTCATCCGAGGACTTTTTTCAGAATATAATTTGTGAAGCTTTTTACTAATAATTTTTTAATAATGTTAATAATAATTTAATTAATACTGGCCATTCCCGCACTAATTTCTGATATCTCTTGTGTAATGCTTGCCTGACGCTCTTTGTTAAAGACTAAGGTTAAGTCATTGATCATTTCTCCAGCGGCTTCGGAAGCATTTTTCATAGCCATCATGCGTGATGATTGTTCAGAGGCATTCGATTCGAGTATCATATGATATATTTGCATCCGAACTAATTTCTCAGCTAATGATTCAACAATTGTGTTAATGTTTCCTTCAAAGATGTATGGGACTTTATTTTTATTATCTACTTTTATTTCACCATGACTTTCTTCTCCTAGATTTTCAATTAAATCTTTCAGGTCTTCCTTTGCGATAGGAAGAATTTGTTTAACGTGAGCTTTCTGATTTAGAGCGGAAATAAAATCTGTATAAGCAATATAAACTTTCTCATATTTACCAACTTTGAATTCGTCTATAATTATTTTTGAAAGTGGCAGAATGTCAGATAGGTTGCTATTGTCAGGTAATTCTAGAAATGAAGCAATGACATTTTGCCCAATCCTTCTCATTGCGTGATCCCCTTTTTTCCCGACAGTTATAATATCAACCATGTCTAGGTCCGATCCGGACAACTGTCCAGGTTGGACATGGACAGCCTCTTTTAAAGAAGAAATAGCTTTTTTAATAATTTGAGAATTATAAGAACCACAGAGTCCTCCATTTGAGGTAATTAAAACAAAGAGAGTTTTCTGATTATCTTTATTTTTTGAAGTTTTAGAATGACCACTAAAGTATGGTTGTTCAATTCCTTCAAGTCTTTCAGATAATGAAGTCAAAAGTTCCCAAGAATAATTTGCATAAAGTCTGGATGAGACCGCTTTAGAGATTGCCCTCTTCATCTTCGAAGCCGCCACGAGCTCCATAGCTTTCGTGATTTTTTTTGTGTTCTTCACACTTTTTATTCTTTGTTTAATCTCCTTAGTGCCCGCCATATATTTATTTAATGATATTAATCTCTATTTATTGATAAACTCTATTTTTTCAACTTCTCGCCCCGTAGTAAATTTTAAATGCATTCGATTTAAAATTTTACTTCTGGGGTTTCTTTAGTGCCCGCCATATGGGTTAGTTTCTAGTAGCTAGGTTTCTAGTCACTAGAAAATATTAATTATTTTATTTATTAAAACTTATTACAAATTCTTCGATTGCTTTCTTTAATTCAGCTTCGCCAATATCTGTCCACATTCTTGACTCTGAAACTTCTTTGTAGAAATTTTTAGCATTCCTTGTTGCATATTCAGACAGGCCTGTTTCGAATTCTTTAACCTTATCAATTTTTACTTCATCAATATATCCATTTATTAAAGCATAGAGAACAACAATTTGATCAATTGTATTAACGGGAGAATATTGTGGTTGTTTGAGAACTTCAACTGCTCTTCTACCTCTCTCTAGTTGGCGCTTTGTTCCTTCATCAAGATCAGAACCAAATTGTGAGAAAGCTTCGAGTTCACGGAATTGGGCAAGGTCTAGTTTGATTTTCCCTGCCACTTTCTTCATCGCCTTAATCTGAGCATTTCCTCCAACTCGAGAAACGGAAAGTCCGACGTTCACAGCGGGACGAATTCCCTTATAGAACAAATCAGTTTCTAAAAATATTTGACCATCAGTAATTGAAATAACGTTTGTAGGAATATAAGCAGAGACGTCACCCGCTTGAGTCTCGATAATAGGAAGCGCAGTAATTGATCCTCCTCCATATTCTTTATTTCTTCGGCAGGCACGTTCTAATAATCGAGAGTGAAGATAGAAAACATCTCCAGGATAAGCTTCACGGCCTGGTGGACGACGAAGTAAAAGTGAGATTTCTCGATAAGCCACAGCGTGTTTAGAAAGATCATCATAAATAATTAAAACATCTTTTCCTTGATCCATGAAAAATTCAGCAATTGAAACTCCAGTATAAGGTGCGATATAAGCAAGGGCGGCAGGTTCTGAGGCTCCAGCAGAAACTATTATGGTATAATCCATAGCTCCGCCATCTCTTAATCTAGTTTCTATTTTTCGAAGTTTCGAATCTTTTTGACCAATCGAAACGTAAACACAAATCATATCTTGACCTTTTTGGTTTAAGATAGCATCAATCGCAATAGCAGTTTTCCCTGTTTGGCGGTCTCCAATAATAAGCTCACGTTGACCACGACCAATTGGAATAAGTGCATCAATTGCTTTAATCCCAGTTTGGACTGGTTGATCAACTGATAATCGTGTAATAACTCCAGGTGCAACTTTTTCAATTGGATTTCTTTTGTCTGTTTTAATTTCACCTTTACCATCGATTGGTTCACCGAGCGCATTTAAGACACGACCTATTTGTTTATCAGAAACTGGAACAGAGAGAATTTGACCGGTTGACTTAACTTCCTCTCCTTCATGAATTTTCGTAAAATCACCCAGTATAATAATACCGACAGTATCTTCTTCAAGGTTTAAGGCAACTCCCATAGAACCACTTGCAAATGAGACCATTTCTGAAGCTTTCAAATCAACCAATCCTGAGACCTTGGCAATACCATCAAATATCTCAACAACATGCCCAACTTTTTCTACTTTAGTTTCAGCTTGAAATTTTTCGATTTGTTTTCTTAAATTTTCTACGATGTGGTTTTTTGTAGTCATATGATTTTGCGAATCATGTCGCGTAGGTCGCTTTAGAGCGACGTTAGTTTGTTATTAAATAATTTTGTAATTGATGGATCTTGTTTGAAAGTGTGGTATCTATTATTTCATCTCCAATTTCTATTTTTACTCCACCGAGCAATTTTGGATCTTCTTTTAATTCAACAATAACTTCTTTGGCCTGATATTTTTTTTTAATAAATGCTTCAATCTCATTTTGTAAATCTTTTTTTATTTTAGAACTTGTACTAACTTGAGCTTTAATTACACCTTCTTCTTTATTTATGATTTTCTCTAATATTTTTAACAGCTCATCACTTTTGCCCAATAAATTTTTATCTCTTAAATATATAACCGTATTTTCGATTATAGTATCTAAAGATTTTCCATCCTTATCACAGGAGGATTCATATATTGCTTCAGCTAAATTTTTAATTGAAATACTTGCCATATAATTATATTTTCTTAATTTGTTCTATTGTTTTTTGATCATAACTCACATCTTTGTGTGATTCGAGTAATTTCTCTGTTGCTAAAACAACAAGTGATACAATTTCATTCTTGGCTTCTCCAACCATTTTAATTTTTTCTGATTCAAGAACTTTCTTGCCGTTTAAAACAATTTTATCAACTTCATTCTTTGCATCTTCGAGCATTTCTTTCTTTTTATTTTCAGCTTCTTTTTTACCTTCCTGGAATATTAAATGAGCTTCTGTACGAGCTCTCATTATAACATCATCATATTCTTTCTTTGTATTTTTAAGTAATTGTGCATTAACTATAGCGTCGTTTAATCCCCCTGCTATGTGTTCAGATCTTTCCGCCATCATTTTTTTAAGAGGTTTGACAATTAAGAAGTATAGCACCGCCAAGACAACAACAAAGTTTATACTTTGAGCAATAATGATTTTCCAATCTATGTGAAATGTTGTGATAAATGATTCCATAAAATTAGTTTCTAGTAAATTAATGATTAGTTTTTAGTAATATTTTTGTAATTTAATTTGGTGCCTGCCCCTAGGCACTAGCTTCTGCTAGAACCTAGAAACTGGAACCTAATTATTTGATTGAGAATGCGATAACGAGAGCGTAAATAGCGATAGCTTCAGCAAAAGCTGAGACTAAAAGCATCGGTACGAAAACTTTACCTGAAGCTTCAGGATTACGTCCAATTGCTTCCATAGCTTTGGAACCAATCATACCAATTGCGATTGCAGGACCAATAGATCCTAGTCCGATTGCGATTGCTTTTGCAAGTGTTGCGATTTCCATATGTTTTATTTTTATCCCGTTTGTTGCGGGATTAATTAATTAATAATGATTGACCTTTATATTAATGTGCCCCACTCAACTCCACTTCTTTATTATGCTCTTTCTCGTCATGTTCCTCATGGTCCATGCTTGAAATCGTATAATAAACAAGGGTTAAAATGGCAAAAATAAAAGCTTGAATGACTCCCACTAATACTTCTAATAGTAAAAATGGTGTTGGAAGGATAAAAGCGATGATTGCTCCCATAGAAGCAAGGAGCACTTCCCCAGCGAAAACGTTTCCAAAGAGACGGAATGAGAGCGAAGCTACTTTAGCAAACTCTCCAACTAATTCCAAGAAACCAACAGCAAACATTACTGGAGCTGTCATTAGGATTAGTGGATCCTTCCGAACTTTTGTAAAAATACTGCCAAGCGCTTTTAGATTAACATATTTATTTATTGTTTTCCAGAGACCGATTGAAATAATACCAAAAATATTTGCCCCAATAACAGACATAATCGCAAGTGGCAGAGTTCCATTGATATCGGCTGTACCTGATCTAAATAGAGGGATGAACATTTTTCCATGTTCTCCGACTTCAATAAGTCCAAAACCTCCGAGTGGAAGAATTCCCATCCAGTTGTTAAGTAGGACAAACATAAAAATTGCAAATACTATAGGGAATGCTTTATTGGTGATTATGCGGCTACTTGTTACTTGATCACAAAGTGAATGGGCCTCTTCAATAATTATCTCAAATAAATTTTGAATACCTTTTGGAATTTTTCTAATACTAATACGAACAATAATAGAAACAACAATAAGAATAAAAACTACTATCCAGCTGGTAAAAAGAGAATTTGTAACAGTAAAAGAGCCGAAATGAGCGATTGGTTCAGCAAATAATGTTGATTCAGTTTTGATCTCTTCGTTTACAGGTATTAATTCAACTTCTTTCATGTCAGTGATTAAAGAATGTTGTTCACTTGTTATATTTAGTTCATCTTGAGTAATTACGGTAGTCATAAATTATTTAAATTCTTTTATTATCTTCTTTCTCAATTTTCTTTTTGTATATTTTCATTTCTTTCCAGATAAGATATATTGTCGAGGCAAAGGCAATTACAATTGATATATAAAAAAATAAATTATTTTTATTGTATTTTTCGTCTAAAAATTTTCCTATATATGAGGCTACTATTATAGGTACAGCAATATATGCTGAAACTTTTGTAAAGATAATTACACCATCTCTCCACCATGGAGCAACTGTATTTGTTTTTTCTTTATTATCCATATATAAAAGGCTAAAAAAGCCTTTGTGCGTGTGCTTGGATCGCGAGTACGCTTATCTCGCCTTACGGTCGCGGGTGCTTTTCAATCTTCGATAATGAAAAGCCTTCCGATTCCAAGGCGTAAGCAAAGAAGTTTGCTTACTCAACCCGCTGTGCGTGTGCTTGGAATCGGACCAAGGACCTCTGTCTTTTAAACAGTAACGAGTTGCAAAATGAAAAAATTACTGCGCTGGGTGCGTGTGCTTGGAATCGGACCAAGGACCTCTGTCTTATCAGGACAGCGTTCTACCACTGAACTACACACGCACCCAAAGTATTAATTTAGTTCATTTTGAACAAGTGAACTTTTTAGAATATCGTTATATTCTCAGGACAGCGTTCTACCATTGAACTACACACTCAAAAGTTATACTTATAAAAGCTCTTTTAACTTAAAATAAAAAGAACATAGAAACTATATCAAAAAAATGCCTATTTAGCAAACGAAAATCGTGTCTAATTGTTGATTAATATATTTTACCCAAAACGCGCGATAGCGTAAGTTGGGTAAAAAACAAAAAGCCATTTGGAAAAATGACTTTTTATTATTTTTCCAAATGGCTTTAATTAATCTCTTTTTTTTTATTGAATTTAACAATCCAGCTATATTTTTTGCTGGTGTATAATTCATCAATCATTGCCAGAAGATAAGTAAAATATCCCCGGGAAAAATTTGTGAAAACATCATTAATGTATAAAGTTCCCACATTTTGTAAGCGAACATTAAGAAGTATTGATGCTTCAATACAATTGGGAGATATTTCTCCGCCCCCAATTTCTTCAGAACTAATACTCGCGTACTCATTGTGAAAACTTTCTACCTCACTATTCTCTTTGACCCCCAGTGACTTTGTTAAAAGAACCACTTCGGATTTTTTAATTTTGTAGTATCCCGTTTCACTTGTATCCAAAAGAATAATAGTCGGATTTTCAAATTTCGATGTTCTTGAAAGAACAGCAAATTTACCAGGAATAGATATCCCATTTATGTCAAAGTACATAAATGTTTTGATTTTATCTTTATATCCATATTTGGCTATAAATTTTTCAAAAAGAATTTCTGGCAAAGTCGACAATAATCGCTTTTCTTTTTTTTCCATTTTTTTTAATTTTAAATTTACCTTTACGAATTTTTTATAATATTACAATATATATATATATATATATTAGTCAATATCTAGCAAAAATCCCCTACTCTTTCGAGTTGGGGATTTTTGTTCCAAATAATTAATTATCTATTTGCTCGGAAACCACCTTGTGGGCGTTCTTCCATTGGGCGAGCCTCATTTACTGTAAGATTTCGTCCTTCAAAATCTTTACCATCGAACATTGATATTGCTGTTGCAGCATCGGCATCGTTTTCCATTTCAACGAAACCAAAACCTTTTGATCGGCCTGTCATTTTGTCCATGATAATTGTTGCTGAAGCGACCGCACCTGCTGCACTAAACTGAGCGTTAAGCTCATCGTTAGTTGTCTTATAAGGAAGACCACCAACATATAACTTTTTTGCCATATATGACAATATGCTTCTTGTGGAAATACATACATATCTACCACCTGAAGGAAACTAATTTATAAATGTAATCGCAAAGCTAGATGTGACTCTCATTCTCCAACGTCAAAAAAAACTGAAGTATGAAACTACAACCAAAACATAAGCAAACTACTATTCGCTATTATACCAGAGATGTAAATATAGTGCAAGAATAAATTTTTAACACTTATAAAATAACAAATTAAAAAAATCTACATCAATATAGTGTAGATTTTTTTAGAAAGTATTTTTATTCTTCTTCGTCGATTGCCTCTCCCATAACTCCACTAGATAATGCTTCAATTATTTTGTTTATACCACCTTCCATAATGCTCGGGATGTTTGACCAAGATTGTTTTATTCGGTGATCAGTTACTCTATCTTGAGGAAAATTATAAGTTCTAATTTTTTCACTCCTGTCAGCTGTCCCGATTTGATTCTTACGATTTTCTGAATACTTGCTCGCTTCGCGTTCATCCTCAATTAATTGCAACTTTGATAATAAAATGGTCATGGCTTTTTCTCTGTTCCCTAGTTGATTGCGTTCTGTTGTACAACGGACATCAACACCTGTTGGCTTATGAATTAAACGAACAGCCGTTTCAACTTTGTTAACATTTTGTCCGCCTGCTCCACCTGAACGTGAATATTCAATTTCTAAATCACTTGGATTAATTTCTATCTTGACTTTATTTCGGATTGGTAAAATTGCGACAGACGCTGTCGAGGTATGTATTCGGCCATTTTTTTCTGTTGTTGGAACTCTCTGAACCCGATGAACACCGGTTTCAAAGCGCAGTAATTTATAAACATCTTTGCCTTTAATTTCAAAAGCTGCTTCTTTGTAACCATCTGCACTGCTTGTTGATTCATTAATAATTTTCCAGTGCCAACGATTCACTTCGGCAAATCGTTCATACATATGAGCTAATTCCCAGGCAAAAAGTGAAGCTTCATCTCCACCAGCACCAGCACGAACCTCGAGAACAATTTCATTTGGAAATTCTTCTTCCTCTTTTTCTGATTTAATCATTTCTTCAATCTGTCTCTCGATGGCCTCTTTTTGAAATTTAATATTCTGAATTTCCTCTTCGGCCAATTCTTTCAAACTCTCATCAGCTAGAACCATTTCATTCACTTTTTTTTCCTCACTCAAAAGTCGCTCATACTCCATGGCATGATAATTAGTTTTGTGATCTTTTTTAAGTTGTTCCAAGTCTAAAATCATATTTCAAATTATATCACATTGTTTAAATATATTAACTAACATATCTAAATTACAAGTCTTCATCTTTTTTATCGAGTAAACAAAAAAACAAAAGCCCCCATGGAGCTTTTTATTTTTAGGTATTTATTTTTTAGTTTTAGTTTTACTTGAAAGTGCAACTCTCTTCTTGAAGCGATCAACTCGTCCAGCGGTATCGAGAACTTTATCATTTCCTGTATAGAATGGATGACATTGACTACAAATTTCAACGCCAATTGTTTCCTTGGTTGAACCAACAACAAATTTAGCTCCACAAGCGCAAGCTACGGCTGCTTTATTATAATATTTTGGGTGTATCTCTTTTTTCATATATTTTTTGATATTATCACGATTTAGTTAATCTTGCAACGGGTCAATCATGTTCGTTTGAATATTGGCAGCTTTGGCCATGACTTGATCTCCATAGAATGAATTTGCAGGTTTGAGAGTATCACATTTTCGTCCCGAGTAATATCGACATGCGGCATTTCGCTCAGCTGTATATCCTCCAACACTTGCACCTAAGTCTGTTAAATAAAGTGACGATGCAACGAAAGCATCTTTCGGTGACCAGGGGTCGGCTGATTTTACTCCGAGAGAGGCCGCGATCCGTGTCTTTAAAATATTCCAAGTTGAGGGGATAAATTGCGATGGTCCCATAGCTCCTCCATATCCGACACTGCCAAATGGACAAGAAATAAGAGTTTTGAGCGGATCGCGGCCAAGTGCCGAAGTAATTTCAATGAATGGTTTAACATCGCGAGTTGGTTTCATTACATTTGAAAAAACTGTTCCTTTTGTACTGACTCCAGCACCGGTTTCCATATTTGATAAATAACATGACCCTTGGTTCGCTCCTAAATTACTTTCTTGTGTCAAAATTGCCAAGAGAAAGGCTGGTCGAATCCCTGTTTTAGCAGAAGAAAAGTTGGCATATTCGTAGGCTTTAGAAAATGGAATGGCTGAGGTATCACGGAGACTAAACAAAGCAGATAAAATTTCAGAGCGACGCTTTGCCTTCTGAGCTAAAACTTTTTGATACTCTGATTCTTTATTTTTACTGACTGATAGTAATTGCTTTTTCTCAGCTTCACTTAGTTCAACTTTCTTTTTTGCATTCTCAAGTTCAATTTTAGTATCAGTCTCTTGACTTTTCTTTAATTCAAGTTCTTTTCTCTCACTTTCAGTATATGTTTTAACTCCCCGAATATCATTAACTGATTTTTGAATACTTCTTTTTATTGAAGAAAATGCATCAATATCACCATAAGCTTCTGAGATTGATTCTTGCGATAAAATTAATCCCAAAATTGACATATCGTCCAATTTTCTTTCTTTTCTAATTAATTGACCTAATGATTCTTTTTCATTTTCAATTTTAATATTTAGAGCATCAATTTTTTTGTTTTTTTCGGTAATTTCACCACCTAACTTTTGAATCACTAAATTTTTTGATTTTATATCTAATTTTGATTTATTGATCTGAGTCGTCAAAATAGCAATATCGCGTGATATTGATACAGACTGACCTTTTTGAGAGTTAAGTTCAGCTTGTTTTTGAGCGATTTCGTTCTCTAGGACAGTTAATTCGTTTTCTAGTCGCTGTTTATCGGCTTGAGCGTTATCGAGAGCAACACTTGCTCTAATAGTATTAAGCGGATATATAAGTGTGCCAAAAATAAAGATAAAAATGAAAGAGATAATGAATATTTTTTGATATTTGAAACTCATTGAGCTATTATAACATAAAATCCCCTCCAAAAAAATTAGAGAGGATTTTATTTTTAAATATTAATTCAATAAAATTATTCTTTTGTGTCAGCAATAACTTCTTCTTCTTTCTTGCCTTTCTTTTCAACTTCAATTGAAGTTAAATCAACAGGCACCTCTTCAGCCTCTTCTTTGATAAGACTCATGATAGCAATGGCTTCATCACCTGCTGTAATCATTTTCACTCCATTAGGAAGTTTAATATCTTTGACGTGGATTTGATCTTCAAGAGTCATAATTGTGGATAGATCAACAGAAAGTGAATGAGGTAAATCTTTTGGTAGAGCTTCGATTTCAAGTTCGTGAAGAACTTTGACTAAGACCCCGAGACCATCCTTTTCAGCTGGCGCGATTCCAACAAATTCAATTGGAATTGCCACTTCAACGGGCTTATTCATATCAATAGCAAGAAAATCAATGTGTCTAGTAAATCCTTTAACTGGATCAACTTGAACATCGTGAATCAAGACGTCAATCTTTTGAGACTTATCTTTAGCTGTCTCACCTGGGATATCAAGAACGATGGTGTTTGACTCACCAACTAATTTAAACATTTTGTCGAAACTAATGCTCGAAACGGAAATCAAAGTGTTTTCCACACGAGCGCCATAAACAACAGCTGGAATCATACCGTTACTTCGTATGGATTCTAACTTGTCTGCTTTACTTCGCTTTGTTGCGGTTAATATATTCATGAGAATGATAATAACATCAAAATTCAATATTTGCAAGCCATATTTACTATGCTTTTAATATCAAATAGTGATATTATAGCTATGAATACTTTTAAACTATAATTATAAGTTATTATTGACATTAGGTAGTATTTGTGATATACTTCACTTAAATTAAATTGAGTACTTTAATAAATGTAAAACATTTTCTTTTAATGTTTGTTGAGCCATCTTTGTTCCTCTTTTTATTTAGGGAAATAAAGACGACTCAATAATATTTTTTTATAATTTTAAAAAATAAGAATATGAAAAAAAACTTTTTTAATTTCTTACTATTAATTGCTACCTGTTTTAATCAAAATGACCAAAAGAAAAAAACGGAAATTTTGTATAGACAATACATATCCGAAAAAAAAATTTGGATTGAATCTCAAAAAATTACCTTTGAGGTTTGTAAAAAAATTAACTTTGATGTAATTAAAAATTAAAAATTTGAAAGATGAAAAATTTTATTTATCGAAATTTGAATTCTGAAGACGATCAAAATCCAATAAGAATTGGATTATTTATATTGTCAGTTATGATTTTGATGTTTGTCATATCTGTGGGTTTTGTGGTCATTTTATCAAAAATGTGTCTAAACTAAAAAAATTCCTGCCATCTTATAAAATGGCAGGAATTTTCTTTTTATAAATTATTAAAAAGTTTTAGACGATTATAAACCACTTCTTCTATTGCCTCAACTGCACTCTTTAGTATTTTATACGGCGCAACTTCGTTTGGATTTTCTTTTAAGAATTTTTCTAATGCTTCTCTATAGGCCACGCGAATTTCAGTATTTATATGAACAATCGAAATTCCTGCTTTGATTGCCAATATAAAATCTTCATCTGCTATTCCTGATCCACCATGTAAGACAAGTGGAACTCTAGTCGCCTCTTTTATCTCTTTAATCCTCTCAATATCTAATTTTGGGTTTCCTCCTTTAATCATTCCATGAATATTACCCACTGAAGGGGCGAGCATATCAACACCAGTAGCTGATATAAAAGCTTTTGCATCACTAGGAGTTGTCATAGTCGCTTCACTTACGCCTTCTGGTATTTCTTCAAGTAATTTTGATGATTGACCAATGAAGCCAAGCTCGGCTTCGATTAAAATATCTCGGTCTTCTTTTTGACCCAATTCTTTTGCATAGTCGACACATTTTTTAGTCAGAGCTATATTTTCTTCAAGTGGAAGTAAAACAGCATCAATAATCGCCGAATCAAACCCAGCATCGAGAGCTCGCACAACTCTCTCAAAACTATAATGATGATCGGCATTTAAATATATCGGGTAATTATCACGCTGGCGAATTTCTTTAACTAGAGTTGCTATTTCTTCAAGTCCAATAAATTCTTCTTCTCCTTCTGAAACGCCAATAATAACAGGCACACCTAATTTTTTAGCAGCGTTATATATCCCATGGAGTGCTTCAATATTAGAAATATTAAAGTGCCCAATAGCCACACCTTTCTCTGTAGCTTCGTTAATTGATTCTCGTAAAGTTTTCATCCGGTTAGTGATAAATGGCATTGTTATTTGCCATTTTCTAATTAAATTATTAAATAAAGATTGACCTAAAATTTGTAAAATATCTCCCAGTAATATTTATCCACGAATGGCTATGCCATTTTCTACTACCGGATTCATATGTTAAAGATTATAACATAATGTGATATAATTTTAGAATATGGAAAAACAAATCGAATTTCTAGCCATCGGTGATATAGTCTCCGAACCGTTTATTAAAATACAAGATGTGGATAGCCAGTGTGATTTAAAAGGTCAACATTGTAAGCTTTGTTTTAATTTTGGAGAAAAAATACCTTATGAATCTGCCGAAGTACTTCACGCTGTTGGTAATAGTCCGAACGCAGCCGTCTCCGCTAGTCGCCTAGGTCTCAATACTTCCTTGGTAGCTTATATTGGTGATGATCAAATAGGTAAAGAAGATCTAAAAGTTTTAATCGAAAATAATATTCATATTGATAATATTTCTGTCACAAAAGATTTATTGTCTAATTATCATTTTGTTATTTGGTATCAAGACGAGAGAACCATATTGGTTAAACATACAGAATTTCCTTATTCCTTCCCAATTGATTTAGCTGAGCCAAAATGGATATATCTTTCATCGCTGGCAGCCAATTCAGAAAGTTATCACATGGAAATTGTTAATTATTTAAAACTCCATCCTTCTGTGAAATTAGCTTTTCAACCAGGCACATTTCAAATAAAGTTAGGCTCTGAAAAATTAAAAGTGGTTTATGAATTATCAGAAGTTTTTGCTTGCAACAAAGAAGAAGCCCAAAAGATACTCGAGACTGAGGAAGATGATATTTTAAAACTAATGAGTTTGATTAAAGATCTTGGACCAAAGATTGTTGTCATTACTGATGCTTTAAATGGTTCTTATGCAATGTCTGATACTGAAATTTGGTCAGCACCTGCCTATGTAAAGGAATCATATGAGAGAACTGGCGCGGGTGATGCTTTCACTTCTTCATTTGTCAGTGCTCTGATTTATGAAAAAACTATTCCTGAGGCTTTAATTTGGGGATCTATTAATTCCATGTCCGTTGTTTCTAAAGTTGGTCCACAAAAAGGACTTTTAAATCTCGAAGAGTTGGGTGGATATTTATTAACATTACCAGACGAATATAAACCTAAAAAATTAAAATAAAATATGAATAATTTTTTTGAAAAGAAAAGTAAAAATGAAGTTTATAGTGAAAAATTAAAAGCTTATCCAAATGATGAAAGTCAGTTAGGCAAAATTAGGGAAAAAGAAAAAGAAATTAAAAATATTGAACAGGAAATATTAGCATATCAAAAATCTATTTGTGCTCTATACGGAAACAGTCCTAGTGCAATAAATAAAATTCAAGAATTGCAAAAAAAGAAAGATTTATTAGAAGTTTTAAAAGATGATATAAAGTGGCTAATTAAAAATAATTAAATATTATGAATAATTTTTACAAAAAAGAAATGATGAATCAATCAATTATTTCTAAAAGATTATCGGAAGATCAAAAGTTAATTATTAATGCCGAATCGGAAAATTATGCGAAAGAAGGACAATTAACAAAAATCCAAGATAATAAAGTTAAAATAATAGATTTAGGGAATCAAATAAATGGTTTAATTGAGACAATTAAAGTTTTAATAAAAAATGAAATTACGTTAAAAAAAGACCAAGAGGAGGAGGAAGTATCATCTCCAGAGTATTTCTCACTACATGAACGAATGAATAAAAATCAAAATCAAATGGATTCAATGCAATATTTAATAAATAAAAAACAAGAGGAATTAATTAATTTAGAATTAATTAACATCAGATTAGAACAAAGTAATTAAAAAGAAAACTCCTTAAGGAGTTTTCTTTTTAATTACTTTGTTCACTGCTAAAATTATATCCGATATACTAATTCCATAAAATTTAGCTAATTCTTCAGGCGTTCCCGACTGACCGTACTTATCTTTAATTCCGATAAATTCAATATAGATTGGATAATTTTGGGCTAAACACTCGGACACAGCACTACCCATACCTCCTGCCACTTGATGATCTTCGACGGTGACAATATTTTTTGTCTCGCGAGCTAAGGCTATAATTGCTACAGTGTCTAGCGGTTTAATTGTTGAAAGGTTCATAACTTTTACTCTTATTCCTTCAGCTTCTAACTTTTTCGCGGCCATTATAGCATTATAAAGTACAGGTCCCGTTGCAATAATTCCCACTTGGGCTAGTTTTGAATCTGGTTCAAAAAAAATTTGAGCACGTCCAATTTCAAATGGAGTTTCTTCTGTTGTAATGATTGGCGTATCGTTTCTGGCACATCGTAAATATGTAGGATCAAGAGTTTGCGCAATCGCTTGTGTAGCACGCTTGGCTTCTAAATAATCACACGGTGAAATGACGACCATATTTGGCAAAACTCGAGTAATTGCAATATCCTCAAGAGATTGATGACTACCACCATCAGGGCCAACAGAAAGTCCAGAATGTGAGCTGATAATCTTGACTGGCTGATTGTTATAACAAATTGTTGTTCTGATTTGTTCCCAGTTACGACCTGGATTAAATATTGCATAAGAAGCTATAAACGGTAATTTCCCCATCGCTGCTAAACCAGATGCAACAGAAGCCATACTTTGTTCTGTAATACCAACTTCAAAATATCGTTTTGGAAATTTATCAGCAAATAAATTCATCTTTGTTGATTCTACTAAATCAGCACAAAGTCCAACAATATTTTCATTTTTTATAGCAGAGAGAAGTAATCCTTCACCAAAACCAAGTCGGGTTGATTTCTTTTCAACGCTACTTTCAAATATTTTTGAATTTAATTTTAAAGAGTGATTTAACATATATTATCTTTCTGTCATTATTTTATTAATTCGTTCGTCTAATTCAAATATAGCTTTTTCTGATTCATCTTTATTGGGCGCTTTGCCATGCCATAGATAATTATTCTCGAACATTTTAACTCCAAAGCCTGGTATCGTATTCGCAATAATAACATTTGGACGATCGAGGTTAACAAATTTAGCTTGATAAATTGCTTTTTCAATTTCTTTAATATCATTACCATTTATTTCAGTTACATGCCAATTAAAAGCTGTCCATTTAAGAACTAAATCATTAAGTGGCATAATATCTTCCGTCTGACCATCGATTTGAATGTTATTTCTATCAACAATCACAATTAAATTATGTAATTTTTCCTTGGCGGCTAAAAGAATAGCTTCCCAGTTTTGTCCTTCATTTAATTCTCCATCACCTAAAATACAATAAATATTTTTATCATTATCTTGATCTAATCGTGAAGCCAATGCCATACCCACAGCTTGAGAAAGTCCTTCACCTAGAGGTCCTGATGAAGTCTCTAATATTGGTAGATATTCCCGATGAGGATGGCCTTGGAGGCGTGAGCCAAATTTACGAAGTGTCATAAGTTCCGAAACTGGAAAATATCCAACATGGGCTAAGGTCGCATATAATACTGGACAAATATGACCATTAGAAAGTATCAAATGATCTCGTGAAGGCCATTTAGGGTTATGAGGGTCGTGTTTTAATCCTTCAAAATATAAATAAGTAAAAATATCAGCCATCCCAAGAGCTCCGGCAGTATGACCCGAGCCAGCAGATTGAAGCATAGAGACAATGCTCTTTCTAATTTCCATAGCAATAAGACGCAGTTCTTTTAATCTATTTCCAGATATTTTTTCCATTATCAATATTCTAACAAATAATTTTCAAAAATACCATCATTATTATTTTTTAGATTTCTATTATATAATAGAAATTATGATTGAAAATATATTTATTTTTGCCGTTTCATTTTTTTTAATTTTTAAGGGCGCTACCCTCTCAACTAAATATGCTTTTAATATTGCTAGGAGTTACAAATTATCAAAATATGTTGTCGGTTTTATTATTGTCTCTGTTATCTCAATAATTCCTGAAGTTTTCATTTCAGTGAATTCAGCAATAGAAAAAGTTCCATCTCTTGGACTTGGAGCATTATTTGGAGGAAATATAGCTGATATGACACTTGTTTTTGCTATTATAATTTTTGTCTCTGGACGTGGAATAAAAGTTGACAGTAAAATATTAAAAGAAAATGTTCTCTATCCTTTATTTTTGATAATTCCAATATTCCTAGGACTTGATGGTTTTTATTCGCGCCTCGAAGGACTGACTCTCATAGTTGCCGGTATTATTTTTTATTATTTAGCTCTAAGAAATAATAAAGAGGATACTTATACGACAGAAGTGCCAATTGATAATAATACTCGTCGAAGAGATATGTTATTATTTTTATTAACAATATCATTATTAATAATTGGGTCACATTTCATTGTTACCTCTGCTGTTATTTTATCTAATTATTTAGGAGTAAATCAATCAATGATTGGAATCATAATAATCGGAGTTGGTACAACAATGCCAGAATTGTTCTTCTGTCTCTCGGCCGTTAAGAAAAATCATGATTCACTTGCAGTTGGAGATATACTAGGTACGGTTCTAGCCGATGCAACAATTGTAGTTGGTCTTCTTGCTTTAATAAGCCCATTTGCATTTCCACAAAAAATTATTTACTCAACGGGAATTTTCATGATTCTTTCTTCTTTTTTGCTTTTTTATTTTATGCGCTCAGGAAAATTTGTATCAAAAAAAGAAAGTTATTTTCTCTTTTTATTTTGGTTACTTTTCGTTTTTGTCGAAATTGTAGTCTCGAGATAAATTAAAGATTAGAAAGTTCTTTCATTGTTTGATGAATATCAATACTTCTCTCAAGGACGGAGCCAACAATCAAGCGACTGGCACCAGCATTTACTAATCGCGGTGCAGTTTCTTCATTAACTGAACCATCAACGCTTATCGTCAGTTCAGGATAAATGATTTTTAAATTTTTTATTTGATCGATAACTCGTGCATCAAATTGCTGACCTTGGTGACCAATATTTTCAATTCCCATACATTGAACAAAGTTAATATAGTTTATATAAGGGGCAATTTCTTTTATATCTGTTGTCGTATTTAAAGCAAGACCAATTTCGATATTTTCTCGAAAATATGGGTCAAGTGCTTCCAGAAATTCTTTAAAGTCAGCTGGATCTTCAGCTTCAACATGAAAGACCAAACGTTTTGCACCAAGTCGTGTAAAAAAATCAAAATTTTTGTGAGCATTTCTGACCATCAAATCAAATTCAAAATCTAGTGTATCCCAATACGGTAGTCCCTCTTCTTCGTCAATAATCTTTGAAACACTCAATTCATCATGCGATGACATCGGCCATGTTCGCGAATCAACAAATTGACCATCACAAATATCGATTTGAATCATTCGCGAAAGACTTGCTACCTTTGAAATGTCTCGATATAATTCTTCATAATTTTCAGCCAAGACGGCTGGTATAATTTCAGTCATAATTTGTTTATTTTACTATTATTATAGAAAAATACAAAACATCAATATTTATCTATCTTTTTTCTTCGACTTTATAAAAATAGCCATCGCGAGAACCGACAAATATTTGCCCTTGCCAAATTGCAGGAGTAGATTCAATACATGAACCGTTTCCTAATTTATATGACCATAAAAGAGACGGTTTTGTTGGGTCAGTCAAAGAATAATTTTTTAAATAACCATCACAACTGCCAATCAATAATTCATCATCAATAACTACTGGCGATGACCATGAATGAGGATTAATGGCTTCTTCCCAAACAATTTCACCAGTTGATTTATTAACAGCCATTAATCGCCCTGTATGAGTTGGCACATATAGATAATTTTTATAAAGAGCTGGTGTCGCCCAAATACCACCAACTTCGAATTCTTCTTTCGGAACACTAACACCCCAAACAAAAGGATCATCTTTATTTGGATCAAGTTTAATCAATTGGCCTAGCTCCTCTGACCTGAGATTAAATCGTTCAAGCTCAACACTCAGATACAACATCCCCTCACTATCAATCACGATAGTTGCATCAACATCATCTCCTACCCAGTAATCGAAAATAACAGGAGCCAATCCTTTTTTGATATTAGAAATATCTAAACCAAGAACCCGACCACCAGAATTTGAAAAATAAACTTTTTTATCAAAAAAAGCTAGTGAATTTTCAATGCTAACATTTCGACCAATTTTTTTTATCAAGTCATCATTGTATGATGGCATCGAGAAAATTATTTGCGGATTAACACTCACGTGGCCTTCTTTATTAATGATACGATTAAGTAAAATAGCATAAAACCAACCATTTTCACCTCCTTCATATAAAACATCATCAATAATTGCCGGATTACTATCCCAATCATTATTCCACATTCCACCGAGAGTTTCTGAATCAAGAGCCCAAAGTTCTTTAGCTTGATCATTCTCTAGAGAAAGTATTCGCAATTTATTATCACGTGAACCAAAATATAAAAGTGGAAAACCATCGGGGTCGAGAGTCACTGAACCTTTAATAATATCACCTGTTTCAAATGGAGGTCGAACATCATGCCCGGTTTTGGCATCTAAAAAATGTACCTTTCGATCATATGCACCAAAAATTACTTCTTGATCTCCATTCTCCTTTTGCCAAACGACAGGTTGACCAGTCCAGCCAGTGCCACACCAAATACTTGTCTTTCCTCCTGAAGATGAAGGGCTACACATTCGTTCCTTTGGATATTTCCATGTTGTCACAGGATCACTTGGTAGTGGCCCCGTTCCATACCAGGTTCGACTTAAATTACCTCGAAACATCAAAAGTCCCGATACTATATCGGCTACATCAGTCATATTTATTATTTCAAGTATAGAGGAAGGGTTTTCAAGATTAAAATCAGTAACTTTAGTATTTGAAATATTTGCATTAAATTCATGGGAAATTTCTTCGACTTCAGTAATTTCTTTAATCGGCGAAATTTCAGTTGAATCAAAAAAATAAGCTTGGATATATGTAACAGAACTTGAACTTAATTCAAAAAAAATAAAAGTAGCTAAGAAGCCAAAAGCAATAGTAAACAATGACCAAATTAAATGTTTTTTATTCACGAGAAATTATTAATATTTAATTAAACTTTATATAAATAAATTTAAAATTCAATCTAATTTATTAATACGACGAATATGTCGTTTTTCATTAGAAAATTTTGTTTCGATAAATATTTTGACAGCTTCCTTTGCTTCATTTTCATTTAAAAATCGTGCGCCAAGAGAAAGAATATTTGCATCATTGTGTTCGCGAGCCAAGCGAATTATTTCAAGATTCCCCCCATAATATTCACAAGCTCGAATTCCGCTTACTTTATTGGCAGCCATCTCTTCTCCTTGACCGCTCCCACCTAAAACAATACCAAAACTAGAAGGATTCTCTGCTGTTGCAATCGCTACAGGAATTATAAAATCGGGATAATCATCCTCTTTGTCTAACTTAAAAGCTCCTTTGTCATCTACATCATAATTTAAAGAAGCTAAATATACTTTTAACTTTTCTTTTAATTCATATCCAGCATGATCACTTCCAATGTAAATTTTCATACTTCTAAATTATAACATATAACAAGAGTTTTAAAAAGAAAATTTTCATACACTATGTGTTAGATTTCTTTAAAACCAAGTATTGAAATTTTTAAAATCAATTACCCCGTGGTAAGCCAACGAAGTATGACCGGAGACTACTCCACAAAATTAATAATAGAAACCGAAAGTTTCCATACCTTCCTACATGGAAATCGTGGCAAGCCATGAGGAAATGCACTTCGTGTATTACAAAACTTAAAAATTAATATTTACAATATAAGGAACGGCCGTTCCTTATATTGTAATAAAATTTTAATGAGTGCAAAAAATGAAACTCTCCGCAATAAGTTGACTTAGTATCTTTTAAGAGCTTCGCTCTAAAATATCTTGAAAACCAAGGTTTTCAAACTTTCCTTTGTTTAAACCTCGTGGCAAGCCACGAGGAATT
>JBBRJM010000002.1:0-29782 GCA_038219305.1 Minisyncoccia bacterium
TAAATTAGCAAAACCTTATAATTAATATATTTATTATAATACAGTACACAAATTCTGCCATGGGAGAATTTTTGTCCTGTATGTATGTCAAATTTAATAAATATCTATTTTAAATTATATTTAAAATTTATCAGATTCTAGAAAATTATTAGAAATCCATTTTTCTACTATTATTCTTGTTTCGTTGTTTTTATTATCAAAACCATTTGTAAACCAAACACTGAGATCATCTCTCCTCTTGTCGTAACTCGCTCTGATGCCATCAAGGCCATCTCTCACTAAGGGCAAGCTATGTCCTACATCTAATAAATACTGTTTAGCATTTTCCATATCATGAACAGCAATATCCAAATTTAAAGTTTTAAGAAAATCAATAACTTCAGGCAATCTACCTAATCCTAATTTTTGCTTTTCTTTTATTTCTATCTTATTTTCCATCATAAATTTTATTCTTTATCATAAAAATTCTTACCAGTCTTATGTGAATCAATTGTAATTTTTGTTGGATAAAATAAAGGAGAAGGTAAATTATCTAAACTATACCAATCCCAACCATCGCATTTTTCAGGTTCTAATATTTTAACATCTCCACTTTCCCATTCTGCACTAAATGAAATTAAAATATCTTGTCTATCTTTATACAAGATAAAATTTGATAAAGACATAAATTTAAGATTGTTAATCTCAATACCAGCCTCTTCTAGAGTCTCTCTCTTTGTACAATCTTGAAAAGATTCATCAAATTCTAAATGACCTCCTGGAAATGCATATTCGCCTGTTCCATTACTTCCTTTTCTTTTACCAAGAAGAACCTTCCCTTCCTTCCATATCATTACACCAACACAAGGTTTTAATTTATCTCTTTGTCCTTCAGTCATAATTATTTAAAAATTATAAATTTTAATAAATCTTTTCATTACAATGAAACCGTAACCCCATAGAAATGGTAGCCATAGTGGCATTAATCCCAACAAGGTATTCCTTTCAAAAACTTCAACCCCAGTACTAATGAAAACAAGTTCGGAAATTATCATAATAAAAAAAACCTAAGAAAAATAATTGTATTTCTTTTTTTTCTTTTTTAAAAACAAAAGAGAAAGATATAATTACAATATATAAAAAAGTTAAAATATAATCATTTTTTACTATCGGAATTAACCCAATCATGGTTAGAACAGGAATTATATTTAGAAGGATAATTTTTATCTTATTTCCCATTTTATTTTCCTCTTAAAATCTTATCCATCTTTATAGCTAGTTTAACCATATCTACTTCTTTGTTTCCTCTTGTCGTTTGTGCGCATGTACCAAGTCGGATTCCCGATGGGTCCATTGGGCTTCTCGTGTCTCCTGGAATTGTATTCATATTCACGATTATTCCTGCTTTTTCAAGTCTATCACTTGCTTCTTTTCCAGGCAAACCTTTGCCTTCCATCCAAGTATCCATAAGAATAAGATGAGAATCGGTTCCACCAGAGATAATATGCCAGCCATATTTTTGTAATTCCTTAGCTAAAACTTTAGCGTTTTTTATAACTTGCTTTGCATATTTTTTGAAATCTGGTTTCATTGCTTCAGCCATACACACCGCAACAGCAGCAATACTATTCTCGTGTGGCCCACCGAAGAGTCCCGGGATAATCATCTTGTCAATTTTCTTATTAAATTCTCTTGCATCTTTTCTGACAAATATTAATCCATGTCTTGGACCACGAAGAGATTTATGAGTAGTCGTGACGACAGAATCTGCATATGCAAATGGAGATGGATATGCTCCACCTGCGACAAGTCCAGCGAAATGAGACATATCTACATGTAGAAGAGAACCCTTCCTACCATCAGGATAAACCACAGCATCGGCTATTTCTCTAAACTTTTTAAAATCTACAACGCGAGGATATGCGGTGAATCCACAAACAATAATATCTGGCTTCTCAGCGATAGCTAACTTTTTAAGTGCTTCATAATCTATAACTTCTGTTTTTTTATCGAGTTCATATTGAAGTGGCTTCCAAAGTTTCCCTGTCATGGAAGCTGGATGTCCGTGAGTAAGGTGTCCACCAGCAGAAAGTTTCATTCCCATAATTTTTCCTCCAACTGGAATCAAAGCAGAGTAAACTGTAAAGTTCGCAGGCGAGCCAGAAAGAGGCTGAACATTAACATGCCATTCGGATGGTTTTAATTTAAAAAGTTTTAAGGCTCGAGTAATTGCTAAATTTTCAACTTTATCAACAACCTGATTTCCACCATAATATCTGCGCCCTGGATAACCTTCAGCATATTTATTTGTAAGTTTAGAACCAAGAGCTTTCAAAACATCATCTGAAACAATGTTTTCAGATGCGATTAAATTAATAACGCTTTTCTGTCTTTTTTCTTCTTCTTTAATGAGTTTTTCTATTTGTTTATCTTTCATATGATTTCGCGAAATCATGTCGCGTAATCGTCCGCTAAGCGCGACGAAAAATTAGATTTGTAATAAGTCAATTTTAACATAATAAATACAAACAAAAAAGCAAACCTTTTAGAGTTTGTTTTTTATTAATCAAATTGATGACCAATGATATTTCCTTCTTTTGTTCTATCAAATAAAATATCACTTCCCTCCAAAAGATAAACATTTTTAATTCCAGCCTTAATCATTGCTTTCCAGCATGACTCACAACACCACCAGTGACCCCATAAATAAATATCAGAGCCATCAGTACTATTATCATTATCAATGGCATCTTGGATAGCTTTTGCTTCCCCATGGTTCTTAGAATTACAACCCTCACAAAGTTCATAACCTTGACCTGTCGGTAAATTATGTTCCTTACGATAACATCCATGCTTTTCATGATAATCACTACCATTTACACCCTTACCTATAATTTCTCCATTTTTAACAAGAATACTACTATTAGGCATAATTTTATCTAAGGAATGCTCTTTGGCAAACTTTTTTGCTATTTGAATATATTCATTACTTTCAGATACATAAAAAATTTCACGACCATCTGGTAAATAAGGATATGCTATTTGTTCTTTTTTGTCTGTTTCCATAATGTTTATATTTTTGTATACTATACAATATGACAACATTTGATGCAATCTATAAAAATTTAATAAAAAAAATAATGGAGGAAGGTATAGAAGAATTAAATGAAAGAACTGGTCATAAAATAAAAATTTTACCAGGACTCACTTTTCAAATAGATATAGAAAAGGATGGTTTCCCTGTTCTTACACTAAGAAAGAACCCTATAAAATCACCTATAGCTGAACAGGTATGGTTTATTACCGGCGATAAAGATACAGAATTTTTAAGAAAATATACAAAAATGTGGGATGAATTCATAGAAGAGGATGGAACTATAACTTCTGCTTATGGATATAGATGGAGACATCATTTCGGAAGAGACCAATTAGACCAATTAGTAAAACATCTTACTGAAGAACCGCATTCAAGACAAGGAGTGGTAGTAACATGGGATCCATCTGATGACGGATTATATGGCAAAGGACTAAAAGCGACATACAAGAAGAATGTTCCGTGTCCATTTGCATTTACTGTAAATATTATAGGAGGAAGACTTCATTTTCATAACATTATACGTTCAAACGATATGATACTTGGTTGTCCATTTGATACATTTGGATTTAGTCTTTTAATGTGTACACTTGCTCAAAAACTTAATGTTAGGCCTGGTATATATACGCATACTATTTCAAATGCTCACATATATGATAATCATTATACTGGTGCATTAGAACTTATAAAAAGAGAAAATAATCATCCAAATATATTTCCTAAATTACCAGAGGATATTTATAATCGAGCTGAAGAAAAAGATGAGACTTTAGTCGATGAAATTTATCAATCATTTAAACCATTTTTCAATCCTGGTGAACCAATAGAAGGATTGGATATAGTAAAATAATATATGATACTCTCTATAATCTCAGCCATTGCAAATAACAATGAAATTGGAAGGAAGAATGAACTTCTGTGGAATCTACCTATTGATATGAAACATTTTAAAGAAACAACTTCGGGACATCCAGTAATTATGGGTCAAAAAACGTTTGAATCACTTGGTATAGGTCAAGACGGCCAAAGTGGCCGAGCCTTACCAAATCGAAGAAATATTGTTTTAACCTTAGACCAGGATTTTAAAAGAGAAGGAATTGAAATTTACTATTCAACATCAGCAATAGAGCATGCATTAAATGAAACTCTCAAAAGCGATGAGGAGGCCTTCATTATTGGAGGCGGACAAATATATAAGCTCTTTATTGAAAAAGCTGATCGACTCTATATTACCCACGTTGATGCACAATTCCCTGATGCAGATACTTATTTCCCAAACATAGACTTAGATAAATGGGAAAAGACTGGGGAGGAAAAACATCAAAAGGACGAGAAAAATATTTTTGATTGTAATTTTGTGATTTACGAAAGAAAATAAAAAATACCCGCAAGCGAAGATTGCGGGTATTTTTTATTATGGATCTAATTCTGTTTTTACTCTTATATGAATATCTTTACCATCAGGAGATTTAGATTTCAAATATTTACGATTTTTATTAGTTTCTATTTTTTGTAATAATTCTTTTTCTAAATCATAACCAAGAATTTCACATATACCCAAAAGAAAAATAGCCACATCAGCGAATTCTTCAGCGACACCTTCTTGATTTTTATTAAATTTAGAAAAAGCTTCGGAAAGCTCTTCATGAGCACGACAAAACTCTAGTGCGACATCCGTCGTATTGAATCCTTTTTCGATTTTATTTCTCATTACTTCTTTCTGTAATTCTTTAATATCTATCATGTATTTTATTATATTACGTTTATTTAAAATATGCGAATTTTATCTAATAATAAAAAAACCTAAAATCATTGCTACAAAATTTAGAATTGTATGAGAAATAGAAATCAATATAAGATTCTTATATTGATAGTATATCCAAGCAAAACCAATTCCGGCAATAAAAGTCATGGGTAAAACAAAGATTGAATTGAGATATATGACGTGCATAAAGGCGAAAATGACAGCATTTAAAGTAATGACAAAAATGGGACTCGCAAAGGCTGATCGTAAAAATTTCATTAAAACACCACGAAAAATAATTTCTTGTAAAATACTTATTGGAACAAAGAGAAAAAGAAATCTTTTATTTTGCCACCATGAAAGAAATGGACTATGGGGTACGATTTGAGCAAGCCAAACTAAAAAAAAGACACCACCTATAGTAAACAAAGTATAAGGTAAAATATCTTTAAAAAAATGTTTATCAATACCTAGATCATCTTCCGTCCAATGAGCATTTCTAATAATTCCAAATAATAAAGTGGCGACGCCTAAAAGCATTAAAAAACGTAAGTTTTCAGGCAAAACCTTAAAATACAAAAGAAGAACTGGGATAATATATAAATAAAGAATCTGAACAAAGACGATCTCTTTTTCTTTTTTGTTATTCTGCATAAATATATTATACTACAAGCAGATGATTAAATTCAAATTTTTTTTGATATTATTAATTTCTCTCACCTTAATATCAAAAGTTGAAGCACTTGATATTCAATATGGAAGTATAAAGAGCAAAACAAAAAAAGAAATGTTAATAGAATACTACGGGATTGAAAATAAAATCGACTATCTTTGTAGTATTATTAGTTTGAATTGTAGCGAAACCAAGAAAACAACTCTCGGGATTGTCAATAAACCGGTATTTAAAGCCTCAATTAAAAAAGAATTAACAGAAAATAAAGCTAGTCACGCGACCCTTTCTAAAAATTCTAAATATTTAGCTTATTATTTAGCTCCGAAAAAACCTGATAATATCAGAACTTATGTTGTTAAAAATACTGCCTTAAATAAAAATTACACAATTCAGAGTAGCGTCTCCTATTGGGATCTAATCAATGATCAAAGAACGGTTTTTGAATTTTCGCCTGATGAGAAATTTCTAATTTACACTGATGATAAAGATGATCAAATGTCTCTTTATCGGATTAATTTAGAATCTTTAAATAATTCTAAATTAAAAAGTGAAAAAATTAACCTGAGTGGATACATCATTGGAACCTTTATGATGTTTGATAGTCAGACCTTATATTACATCGCAAATACTAAAGATAATCCTTACATTTGGTCCTTGTATGAATTAAATTTAGAAACTGGTAGTGATAAAATTATCTCAAATTATGTTTCATATCTCAATCCGATTATTAAAATTGATTCCCGTCTCTTTTATATAAGCTTCCAAGAAAAAGGTTACGGACCAGAAATCTATAATACTAAAACAAAAAAAATATCTTATTTTAAAATTCCGAATATTAAAAATCAAAAAAATATTAAAGACGAACAATTTTTCAAGGTTGGCGAGTCCAATGCTGTCATTATGACTCCACCTGATTACAATGCAAATAAATCTTATCCCGTTTTAATTTGGCTTCATGGTGGCCCACTTCGACAAACCAGTCTAGGATATCACCCTTATCACAGCTATGGCATTTATGACTCAATACTTAAATTATTACAAAAAAATAATGTTATTGTTCTAAAGCTCGATTACCGTGGTAGTTTTGGTGTTGGTCGCCTTTATTCGGAGAAAATTAGTGGCTCAGTTGGTCAAGGTGATATTGCTGATGTCTTAGAAGCCGTCTCATATGCCAAGAATAATTACAATGTTAAAAATGTCTATCTAGCTGGAAATAGTTATGGTGGTTATATGTCACTAAAAGCCATAGTTGACTACCCTGAGTTATTTAAAGGTGTATTATCAATTAATGGCGTGACTGATTGGGAAAGTTTGTTAGTCTCCATGCGTACATCAATCTTTAATACACAATTTAATGGATTACCAAATAATGATAATAAAAAACTTTATAACCAAGCATCAATAGTCAATAATATTAATAGTTTAGATAAACAGAGAATCGAAATTATCCATGGTGGTTCCGATAGAACTATTCCTTTTTGGCAAGCCGTTTTACTTACTGGTAAATTAAAAGATGCTGAAAAGAATGTTACGCTAACTTCTTATAAAGGAGAAGGCCATGTTTTTAAATATAAAAAAAATATAGGCAACATATGTGTACGTCTTTTTGATTTAATCGAAATACCGAACGATAAAGAATGCACTAATTAACAAAAATTAATAAATAAATAAAAGTCCGATCTTAAATAAGAACCGGCAAAGAAACTTTACCCGAAACGCGCGATAGCGTAAGTTGGGTAAAGAAGAGATAAGGCTATTTATTGACAATAGGGTCTTTATAAATCAAATAAATAATTCTCTACAATCAAATTTTACCCGAAACGCGCGATAGCGTAAGTTGGGTAAAGATGTAATAAAGCTATCTATTTATTTATTATATGTCGGATGTTCTTCAGAAACCAAAAGCAAATGATTTGTATAACGAGACATGGCATATAAGACACTCGAAAGTCGATTCATATAAGGAATGGTATATCTACCAAAAGCTCTAGCTCCCTCTTCTTCAACTTGGACAATTCGTCTTTCAACTCGACGAGCGAGCGTTCGAGAAAAATCAAATTCAGCACTCAAGAGACTACCACCTGAAACGGTAAAACTTCGTATTGGGGGTAAAAGAACACTAATTGAATTAATCAGAATTTCCATCTTTTTTAAATTATCGCGACTAACGGACATAGAAGAACCGGCAACTTCGGCCTGAATGATAAAGAGCGTCTGTTGAATATTATTAATAATGTTACCGTAAGAAATATTTTTTTTACCAATCAAAACTTTCAAATTTTCCAATTCAGAATAAACTTTAACAACACCAAGATAAGCGTTAAGTTCATCAAGAGAACCTAGAGCTTCGATAATATTGGCGCTCTTTGATATTCGGGTTTGATTGGAGTCAAAAAGCGTCGTTGTGCCCTGATCCCCTCGGCCAGTGTAGAGAGTATTTTTTTGTACCAATTCTTTTTTCTTTTCTTTAGCCATAATTATAATTATACCATATAAGTCGCTAGGACATTTACTATTGACTTTTTGGCTAAATAGTTTATGATATAAGTGAATGGTTATATTAAATAAAAAAAAATGAAGAAAATGAAAAACTTAAAAATCTGTAGTGAAGATTTTTTAAAAGTAAATGGGTATGAATTATATTTTGAGAAATCAGAGCTAAAGATTAGGGGTTATAAAAATCAATCGCGAATTTTAGTGGTTGATTTTGATAATCAGAATATGATTACCAAACTAATCAGAAACACTGAAAATCTCTCAAAAGAGGTTTCTGATTTAATTTTTAGATTGGCTGACCAGATGGGGCCGATAAAAAAAACCCCCCCATCAGAGGAGGAAAACAAAAAAAAAATAGAAGAAAAATTCAACCTCATATTGCAACGTATGAAGAGTTGAGTAAAATATAAAGTCTTCTAAACTACGTCTTTTGTTGTTTATTTAATTGTAATTGTGAAAATCTTCTAATTTTTGCCATAAATTCCATATTACAGAATTGCAATTCAAAAGGGAATTTTCGCAAACCGGGAGTTGTTGTGTTTGATGGTTGTTGCGACAAAACTATCACAAATCACTACAAATTGATTTGTAAAAGTGTCCAAAAAATAAATTATTAAAAGGCATAATTCGCAAGGAAGATGTCAAGAAGGTTTTGTTTGAGATTGACAGTCTTAAACAAATTCATTTATATGGCGAACTAATAGCCAGCGGAACTTTCCCAAGTTCCGCTGTATTTTTTTATCTTATTTTTATTCTTTATATTTTCCAACAGCTTCCTCAATATTTTGATATCCATCTTTTTTAAGTAAAAATGCTAATTCTTTATTTATTTCACCAATAACGCTCGGACCAAAATAAATCATACCTGTAATCATCTGCAAGAGCGTTGCCCCTCGTAAAATCTTATCATAAGCATCTTGGCCAGTAAATATTCCTCCACAACCTATGATGACAAATCGATTGTGATATTTTTCATAAACTGCACTAATTAAATTATTTGAAAGCTCCTTGGTCGGTCGGCCACTAAAGTTCCCCTCCCCAGCTTGGGCAATTTCACTCTGATCAAAATTTGGATTGGTTCTATCTTTAACTAGATTAGAAAAAATAAAACCCGAAACAAATCGATATCGTTCCGCTACACTACAAAGTGTCAGAGTCTCTTGGGGAGGCTTCTCGGCATACATTTTAATATAAAGCGGTTTATTAAAATTGAGATATGAAAGACGATTTAAAAGCATACCAAATCCAAGAGGTTGATCAAATTTATCTTTTAAATTTTCAATATTAATCAAATTCGGACAAGAAATATTTAATTCAAAATAATCAAATCGATTTTCTTTTAAAATTTTTTCAAATGATGAATAAATATCTTCAATCATTCCTTCAATATTTTTATATGGCTGGTTAGTTGAACCGATACTGATACCAAGCGGGATACTACTTACCCTATTACCTATTTTATCCAAAACAGCCTTTAATCCACTACTTTTAAATCCTTTATTAACTAAAAGAGATTTAGATTTAGGTAAGCGACCTAGCATCGGTTTCGGATTTCCTTGATATGGCAAATAAGTCACCGTTCCAATAGAATGATAACCAAATCCAATAGAAGACAGAATTCCAATCAAGTCGGCATCATAATCAAAACCAGCTGCCAGTCCAATCGGATTTTTATAAGATTGTCCGAGAACTTCTTGTTTTAAAATCGGATTTTTATAATTGAATAAAAAATTAAATATTTTTAAATTCTTTTCTTTTTGTTTACTTAAATAAAAACCAATTTCCAAAAAATAGTGGTGGACATCATCAGCCGGAAATTTAAAAAGAATCGGTTTAACAATAGTTTGGTAAATAAACTTTATCATTTTTATTCAGTTGTTACTCCATCAAATTCTTCTTCGTTGCTTTCAGCCTCTTCTTTAGTTGCTCGAATTATTCCATCCTTATGGTGAGCTGGTGAATAAATCGTATACATTTTAAGTATATCAATATCTGAAGTATTAATTACATTATGCTTTGATCCAGATGGCACAATAACAGCATCTCCATCTTTCACTTCATACTCTGTTTCATTTATAATGACTTTACCTGTCCCCGCTTCAAAGCGAAAAAACTGGTCATTTTCCTCATGTACTTCCATACCAATGTCCTGATTAGGAGCAAGAGCCATCAGTACCAATTGACAATGTTCTCCTGTATATAGAACCTTGCGAAAATTATCATTTTCGATTGTTAAATTTTCAATATTTTGTTTAAATCCTTTTTTCATATTTTTCAAAAGAGCGCCGAGTTAGTAATAATTTAAAGAATTATTAAAGTCAGACGATCTTGAATTATTATTAATATAACCTATTATAACATTTTATTTAAAAACCATAGAACCAGAGTCAAATTCGAGTTTTAAGACAAGATTACCATCGGGATTTGACAGATAACCAACAATTTCATTTAAATAATTGGTGAATTTTAATTCTTCGGAATTTTCACAATACATCATCGTCTGACCAATACCAGAAAATTTAATTGTTCCATCTTTAGCTTTATATTTTCCAAAAATACTATTACAATCTGTTGTTCCTGAAAAAGTCCCATCTTTTTTTAAAGTTAAACTAAAAGCCTCAGGTTTTTTGGGTGTAAAAATAGAATTATCATAACTTAAAGTTTTTTCCCATTGCCATTTTCTATCAACTATTTTATCTAAACTAATTTCAAAATTAAAATTTTCACGAAGTGCTTCTTCATCTTTGGCTGGGGGTAAATTCCCCACTATCACTGGAGGCAAAGTTGTGATTTTCTTTTCAACCAAATCTTTTTCAATATCTTTAACACTTTGATTAATTGGGTTATTATCTGAAGGATTAATAAGAGTCGACAATCCGACACTAGCTTGACGATTTTGCCAGACAAAAACACCAATGATAATAATTATTATAATAGTAGTAATTAAGATGTACGAATTTTTTTTCATAAATTTATGTAAGTCTTTTAATCAAAATTATTGCTTAAAAGACTAAAAAGTGATTAAAATATGCTGTTAATATAACATCAATTGATATCCCACGAATGCAATCTTGGTTAACTAATAACTTCCTCAATTGTACTCCCTTTTTTATAAATAATTAAATCATATCCTGGTCTTGACCAAATCTTCTGGAGTGGATCGAGAATGCGCCAAGTTTCAAGAACCTCTTCACTCGAAGAAAATAAACTATGATCACCATTAATCGCATTGAAGAGCACTTGTTCATAAGCTTCAGGTAAAATGGGATAGTGGTCTTTAAAGGAAAAGTTTAAGGCATGACGACTGACTTGATGCTCATATCCAGGACGCTTAGCCCATACGGAGAAAGATATCCCTTCATTAGGTTGTAATCTAAGTACAAGCTCATTTGACTCTCTTTCACTATCTTTCTTATAGAAAATTTTTATTTCCGTAAATTTATCTTTCATGGCTTTGCCAGTAGTTAAATTAATTTTGACTCCTTGCCAATTAGGATCGTTTGATTTTAAATTAATCGAAGCAAAAGTTTCCATCATTGAATTTTGATTTGATACTTCATCTCGATAACTTTTATACTGACCACGTTTAGCAAAATTTTTATTTCCATCAATTTTTGACAATTGAAGTGATGCAAGTGCTGAGTGACGCAATTGAGGTACTTCATCTAAATGACCCTCCTTTGGTAATTCCATAAGGGTCAAAGCCAAAAGTTGCAGTAAATGACTTTGGATTAAATCTCGTAAAGCTCCGGTTTGTTCATAAAAATTAGCTCTTCCTTCAATTCCAATATCTTCGCTGACTATTATTTCAATTCGTTCAATAAAATCTTTATTCCAAGTTTTCTTAAAAAGTGAATTACCTTCTCGAAAAACAATAATATTTTGAGCCGTTTCTTTGGCTAAATAGTGATCAATGCGATAAACTTGCTCTGTTTTAAAAAACTTTTCTATATGATTGACTAAATCTGTTGCACTTTCCAAATCAACACCAAAAGGTTTTTCTAAAAATAACTTTGAATTCACCATTTCTGCTAATCCTGACTTACCCATTAATTCAATTATTTTTTTTGAGACCGTTGGAGGCACGGATAAATAAAATAAAAATTGCGAAGAAGTTCCAAATTTTTTTTCTATTGCTTCAAGATGAATTTTCAATTTACCATAATCATCAATATTTTCTAAATCCATTTGAAATAATTCTATATTGTCACGTAGATAATCTTTATTTGTTGTTTGATTTAATAAATCTTCCAACACTACATTTTTTTGACGTGTAATTCCTAAAATTTTAAATTGATCAGGAATCATCCCTGTTGTTGCTATTTGACCAATAGCTGGCAAAAGTTTTCTCTTCGATAAATCTCCAGAGATACCTATAATTATAAGAATGGTTGGTATTTTATTACTCATTTATTTTATGGCCACCAAAAGCATTACGCATAGATGCTAAAACTTTTGTAGCAAAATTAACTTTACCTTTTTGAGAATCAAGCCTAACTAAAAAAGAAGAAGAAATTGCTGGTGTCTCAATATTTAATTCCTTTGCAACTTCCAAGGCCCAACGAGCCTCTCCAGACTCAACAACAACACCTTCTACTCCATTCTGATTGGGATTATCTTTTAAGAAATTTTTTGTAAGTTCGTTAAGCCACGAAGTAATCACACTGTGGTGTTGCCAAACTTCCCCGGCCTCTGATAAATCAAGATTTTTATATGGGCCTTCTTTTAAGAGCTGATATCCTTCGGCTAAACTTTCCATCATACCGTACTCAATAGCGTTGTGAATCATTTTAACATAATGTCCTGAACCACTTTCTCCAAAATGAGAATATGCACCCTCAGGCATTTTTAGACTTTCAAGAATTGGGACAATAATATCTACAGAAGTTTTATCTCCACCCACCATCATGGAAAATCCATTTTTGTAACCCCAAACACCACCACTTGTTCCTACATCCAAAAGAGTAGAACCTCTTTTGGCTACTTTATCCGCTCTTTTCTTTGTATCTTTAAAAAGTGAGTTACCTCCATCTATTAAAATACTCCCTTCTGGGATAATTGAGAGCCATAAATCTAATTCTTCATCAACAGCAAATGAAGGAATCATCATCCAAATGACAACTCGTTCTGCTTCGAAATATTTAACAACCTCTTCTTTGGTGTAAGCTCCTATCATTCCA
The DNA here is from genome assembly GCA_038219305.1 of Minisyncoccia bacterium. GTDB lineage: Bacteria > Patescibacteriota > Minisyncoccia > Phycocordibacterales > UBA9973 > UBA8515. The sequence goes on from JBBRJM010000002.1 coordinate 13,167, forward strand.
AAGGATTTCATTTCATCCACGAGTCCCCGACTTCTATTATGAGTTATAACAGTATGACCACCCTCGTGTAACTTCTTGGCAATTTGCGAACCCATTTTCCCAAGACCAGTAATTGATATTTTCATCCCTTTAGAAGTAGATCGCGTCCTATTTTAAAATAAAAGTAAACCTACTTGGTTAAATTTATAATTATTACAACTTAATTTCCCGTTGATTATCACAACCGCGAATTCTAACGGGGTTCATTCCATCTTATAGTCACTAAAAATCGTTAATAATGGAATTTGCTTAAGAATCTGAGCTGGCTGATCAGCAACAGGAATATCTAACTTTAAGTTTTCTATCACTTGCCATTTAATTTCCCCCATAGCATAAACTATGGCTTCATCTAACATGGCAATTGTTTTTGGAGTAATTGTAATTCTATCATGAAGATCTGTTTCGTAAGTACAAACTAATTCATTACTTCTCACTGAATCACTTCGTGGTAAAATACCAGCTGTGTGACCATCAATACCAACACCAAAAACTCCAATCTTATATTCAGCTGTTGAAAGTTCATCTTTTAATTTCAATCTCGTTTCGAGAGTAGTAGTTGAAATATCTTTACCAACTAAGAAAGGGACCAATTTAGCACCATCTATTTTAAATCCCAAATTTTTTAATTTATACCAGTTAGAATTTGAATGATCTATCAAACCATATCTCTCGTCCGCCAAAGTCACAACTAATTTCCCTGGTGAAAATTCTTTTATTTTCCGAGAAACATCTACTTCAAGAGGAATAGAAGAGCCACCAGAAACAAACCAGAGAACCTGCTTACCAAGAGATAATTCCCGATTAATAGCCGTAGCAATAAAATCTCCAATCTGACCGATATCTTTAGTTGTTATGATTTTTAAATCCATATAATTAATATTTTCTAAAAGATTAGAGAAATTATGAAAGATTCTCTTTATTTGATTCTTTCAGCAGTAATTACATTATACATCAAACACGCCAATCAAGATAATAAATCATCCTCATTTTGAGCCTTTTTAGTTCCTATATTTTTTAAAAGCTTATTCTTTAAGGATCTTTTCAAAAACATTAGGTTGAAAACCAACAACAATTTGTCCATCAATATCAATAACAGGGACCCCTCTTTGACCACTTTTTGATATCATTTCATCAGCATAAGATTTAGCTTTGGTGACATCAACTTCTAAATATTCAACATTATTGTCTTTAAAGTAATCCTTGGCATAAACACAGTAAGGACACGAAGGTGTGGAATAAACGATAACTTTTTTATTTTTTGGATTCATAATTTTTTTAAATTAATAATAATATTATTTATATTTACAGATAAAATTTCTTAAATCCGAGACCAAATTTGAATCAATCAAATTGTAACAAATATTCTTGCCTTCCCGAGTTTTTTCCAAAATGTCTTCTTTGGTAAGTGTTTGAAGATGATGCGAAATACTCGCAACACCAATACCAAGTTTTTTTGAAATATCGGATACACAAATCTTCTTATCGACAAAAATTAAACACAGTATTTTAAGACGACTTGGGTCTCCGACGACCCTTAACTTCTGGGCAAGTTTATCCATTCTCTTTAATTTTAATTTTCTACTGATCATATAAATACATTCTAACCTACATTTGAATGATATACCAAGTAAACCACTTTGTCAACCAAAAAGCCACGCCTTTTGGGTGACTTTTTTAAATTTCAATTCAATCAACAATGTTCTACTCATAAACTCCAGCGATAATCCAATTAACAACTAAACTATCTTTGCTTCTTGCTCTAGAGCTTTACGAATAGCATTAGCTTCTTTTATTTTTCCTTGGTTGGCTAACTTCCAGGCTTCTGTAAATTTTTCAAATTTATCAGCCGTAATAACTTCATCAACAACTCCAATATTATCTTCAACTAGTTCTTTCCATGCCCCATAATCCTGTGATGTAAGTACTTTATTCATTTCTAAAACAAATGAGGCATTATAGTTTGGGCTTTTTCTGGATAATTCATCTTGATAGGCAAAAGCGGTGGAAGATACGCCGAGGCCCATCGTCAAAGCTAGTAAACCACTCATCAATAATCTATTTCTGTGTTTCATATTTATTATCTTTCTTTATTATTTTATAATCTTAAAAAATTCCGATTAACCAAATTAATAATAATCATAAATGGCTCATATGAGTCACTTACATTATATATTACGCACCCAATGAGTATTTTATCTCAAAAAGAAACTATTTAAACAATTAAATGATTTACTTGTCCAGATTAAGCCAAGATCGGATTTCAGTTGCTTTAAATATCAATCCCATCTTTATTTTACCTAAAATTTTTACTCTCTCCCCAATCTCAATTCGAGAATCGTCATAAATTTTACTTTGGCTTGTGTCAATAACCCACATCAATCCATCAAAATCCATAATTTCAAGCTCCCCTTCTTTTATTCGAATAATTTCCCCAGAAAGAAGACCATCTTCAGGATGAGACCAAAATTGATGACGATTTAAAATAATTCCTCGATAACTCGGCATATTATTTTCAATTGATTTTTCAATATACATCCCAACACCAACCCAATAAAAAAGCGAGCCAAGTACAATTGTCGAAGATAAATAAACGACAATGATAAAGATTAAACTTTTTCGATAACCTAAAAGAGTTTGACGATAATAATAATCACCTACAATCATAAAAATTAAGAGTGACATAAACCAGAAATATGGTAGAGTTTTAAAAACAAAATTTAATCCATAAACACCAAATAGATACCAGTCATTGTCCAGTAAGGCATTTAAAATAATAGCAAAGCTAATCGCTCCGATAATAATAGAAGAAAAAACCAATGTCCAAAACAAGACTCTCTTAAAACTAAAAACCGTGCGAGAAATCGGCTTGATATTTTCTTTAATGATTCTCTCTTGAGCTATTTGACTGATATTTTTAGTTCGCATATTATTTTCCATTATATTCTTCTTTAGTTATTAATTTTAGATATTCCTCTTTGAAAAGTTTCTTTCCCCTTAAAATTAAATTACCAATAGTACTAACAGGTTTTTTTAGAATATCAGAGATTTCAACATATTCTTTTTCATCGAGATATCTCAAAACTAAAACTTCTCTATATTTGTCATCTATTTTTGATAATGCTTTGTTGATATTTAAACGATCGAGTGAATTATCAACTTCCTTACCGAGATCAAGGGCGTCCTCGAATTTTTCAAGATCGACTCTTTCAAATGAAATAGTTAGACGAACTGATTTCTTTCTAATTGCACTAACTGTCTCATTGTGGGTAATTCGATAAATCCATGATGAAAATCGAAGATTTTGATCAAAACCATTTAAATTATAATAAGTCTTAATAAAAACTTCCTGGAGAACATCTTCTGCATCATCGCGTGAAAATTTTGAAATACGCATAATATAATACAGTAATTTATTTTCATATCTTTTAGACAAACACAAAAAAATATCTGGATCAATCAGGGTTATTTTAACCAACTCTTCATCTGTTTTTTGATTACATTCTTCACGATTTAGCATCACTCCTATATTATACGCTTAAATTAATGATTTTGTCTCGGCTATTTTAAAAATGTCAGAAATGTGGTATATTACAAAAGTCGCTTTATAAACTAATCATTAATTTAATTATGGATGAAAAGGCAATGTTAGTAATCGCCGATAAAATTAAAAACAAAACTGCAACAAAAGAAGAAATTGCTAGTTTTTTGAAGGAATACAACAAACTTCTAACTGAAATAAAAGAGGACTTGGTTGCAAAATAATATTATTAATTAATTAATTTTAAAATACTATGTTTGGAATAAATTTTAACAAACCATCAATCAAGAAAGATAAAAAAGGAAATGTGGCAGAATCTTCAGTTGAAGATATAAAAATTGCAGAAGGAGTTAAAGAAATGGATGAAAAAATAAACTCTATCCAGAATTTAGACCTTAAAGAGATATCCAAAAAACTTGAAGGAAATCCATCTTTGAAAGAAAAAATAGTAAACAATTTTAGAAAAGTTTCTAGAATTGCTGAGAGTGCAGGTTTATTTGCTGCAGACAAATTCGATGCAATCTTAGAAAAAGTGAGCCCTGAGGTTAAAGCAACAGTAGAAATGTTGTTAGGAGCCGGAACCTCTATCGCAGGTTCAATAGCCTTAAATTCTGGAGAAGAAGGAGCAGCCATGTCGACTGAAAAAATCTTGATTCTAATGCCTGTTATTCTAATTGGGATAGGAGCCAGTATACATGGATTCTTTAAATCCGATATTGAATTAACTAACGAATAAATTTTAAATACTCATATTATAAAAACCGAGGGATACCCTCGGTTTTTATAATATTAACTATTTTATTTCTTTAATTGTTTCACCTTTAATTTCAATTTTCTCCAGTATATTAACAGCTGGTGTTAGAATAACGGTATCAATAATTAAAGTAACTTCCAGTGATTGGGATTGGTCTGATCTAAATTTTAATAATTCTCAATAAAGCGAAACTATGACTAACACTTTTCTCTGTTTAAACCTCTATATTCTTTAAATCTATGTTATAATCAAACCCATCATGTCACATAAAACTCAGGGTAATAAGTCAGTCACCGCTGCTCTATTCGGAAATTCATTCGTCACTATTTTAAAAACAATTGTTGCAGTTTCATCGGGATCTGCCAGTATGTTTGCTGAGAGTGTTCACAGTTTTGCCGATACCCTCAATCAATCGCTTCTGTTAGTCGGATTAAAAAGATCTAAAAAACCAGCCGACCTGCGGCGTGGCTACGGCTACGGAATTGAGAGATTTTTCTGGTCCTTAATTTCTGCTTGCGGAATTCTTTTTATTGGTGCTGGAGTGACAATCTATCACTCGATTACTTCCCTCCTAGAACATAGCCAAAGTAGTGTTCATGATTATAATTTTTACACGATTATAGTTTTATTTTTGGCTTTTATTATTGAAGGATTTACTTTATGGATTGCAGTTCGTGAATTAAAAAATGGCCAAAAATTATCACGAAAAACTTTTGCCAAAGCTGATCCGGTAACTCTAGCCGTCGTTTACGAAGATAGTGCCGCCGTCTTAGGGGTCCTGGTGGCCCTGGGAGCTCAGTTTTTGATGCATTTTACTGGCAATAATATTTATGACGGCATTGCTGGAATCATTGTAGGACTTATCTTGGGATTTTTAGCCGTTCTATTGATCGTCAAAAACCATCAGTATATTATCGGAAAATCTCTTGATGAAGATGTCACCGAGGAGATTATAGATTTTTTGATGGAAGATTCATGTATTGAAAATATTTCTGAATTCAAATCAGTCGCTGTCGATATTAATAAATACCGGATTTACACAACTGTCGAATGGAATGGTTCACCGCTTTATGCTGAGATTTACGAAGCTGGTGACTTAAAAGAAGAGTTCGACGAAATTAAAGATGACTTTCAAGAATTTGCAAAATTAATGTTTAAAACAACTGACCGAATACCGCGACTAGTCGGAAATCGTATTGATCAAATCGAAAAGAGAATTCGCGAAAAATTTCCGGAAGTTGTCTATGTCGATATTGAAATAGATTAAAAAACAAAAGCCTCTCCAATCACGGAGAGGCTTTTGTTTTTTAATTTCAACCCTATTATTTCTTAGCAAAACCTTCAAGAGCTCTGAGAGCTTCAACCGGTACCATGTAAACAACCGTATTACTTTGATCAGATGACATATCATTAATTGACTGGAGCGTTCGTAGATGGAGAGCCCCAGGAGTCTTTGCAAGCATTTCGGCTGCTTTTGAAATATTTTCTGAAGCAGCTAGCTCACCTTCAGAATTAATAATAACAGCTCTTTTCTCACGTTCGGCTTCCGCTTGTTTACCAATCGTTCGTTCCATTTCAGCAGGAAGACTGACATCTTTTAATTCAACATTTTGAACTTTCAAACCCCAAGCATCAGTTTCCTTATCGACAATTTCTCTGATTCGATCAGCAATTTTATCACGAGATGAGAGAAGTTCATCGAGCGTCACTTCGCCGACAATATTTCTCATGGTCGTTTGAGCATATTGAGAAATAGCATAACGGAAATCTTCCACTTCAATAATAGCCATATTGGCATTACTAACCTTGTAATAAATAACGGCATTTACTCGAACAGATACATTATCTCGAGTGATTGCATTTTGATCTGGTACGTCAACCGCTTTCGTTCTGATATCAACTTTTTGGTAACCTTGAATAACAGGCCAAACGATTCTCCAGCCCGGTTCCATAATGGAAGTAAATTTACCGAGGGTGAATTTAACACCACGTTCATATTGATTAATTTGACGAATACTAGTTAAAATTAAAAAAACAACACCGAGTAAGATAAACAAATATAATTGAGGCATATTTAAAAATTAGTTATGATAATCTCTTAATTATATCAAAATAAACCAAGGATATCCAATACCTTTAGGTTTTTGTAGATTATTGACTCATATTTATTCAATTTTGGTTAGTTTAATGATTTTTTTCATTTTGAGACTCTTGATATTTCAATCTAGTTTTCAAAAAAATCTCAGCTTCTTTGATTGACCCTTCTGAATCAATTAGATTATTATAGGCTTCATCTTGATCACCTTTTTTATCTTTAATATCTGCTTGCTCAAGATAATCTTTTGCCTTCTTAAGGGTCTCATTTGTATCTTCAAATATATTCTGTTCTGATTTGAATTCTTTTTTATCTATTTTATTTACATTCAGAGAGGTTTTATTTATTAGATCTTCGACTATTTGTCTTTTTGCATTATATTTTTCTAATTTTTTTTCTTCATTTTTATTATCACCACTTTCTGATTCTTTATTTTCTTCTTTATTTTTATAATTACTTTTTATATTTTCAGCATTCATTCTTGCTTTATTGGATAGTTGATTTCCATTTATTTTATCATCAATTTTATCATTTTTTTCTTCCAGTATTTCAATAACCCTAGAATGAGCATTCATCTGGGCGTAAAAATTAGTCATAATTTCATCCAACTGCTCTCTGGATTCTTCTTTTTTTAAATCATTGAGTGCTTTATTTAGAGCCTCAGTATGATTATCAAGCAGTTGATTTATCTTTCTTTCATTAGAAAGATTGAGTTTTCCTTTATCAGAAAGATTTTCTGCTTCAGTTAAACGTTTTGTGGCTAGATTACTTTCGTATCGGGCTTTCGCTTCGGGGGATGAAAGAATAGCCCCTTTAATCGGCTCGACGATTTTGACTTTAATCGGATAAAGTAAACCATCAGGAAGACTTCCCTCAGACGCAAAAACCACTCCAGCACTTGTCAAAATAATAATTAAAGGAATCACAAAGTAAGCCAATCTTTTCTCAAAAATAGAATTGGTAAATAAAAAGAGCATCCAGGGACTTCTAATTGGTTTTTGAATTTTAACACTCGAAGAATCCATTACGTTTTGAAAAATACGCTTTTTCTCCTCGTGTGTCATAACCATCCCCTTTAATTCTTTTATTCCGTTTTCTAATTTTATATTTTTCATTTTATTATTCATCTTTCTTATAACCAGCTTTTTTCATTAATTCACTTAACCCTCGATTTATTCGAACTGAAGCCGCATTAGTCGAGATACCTAAAATTTCTCCAATCTCACCGGGCGATAAATCGAGAACTAGGCGTAAATATACGGGATCTTTTTCTCCACCGGGCAATTCTCTCATCATTGTCATTAAATATCTACCTTCTGCCCCATCAATTAGCCGAGAAAACGTCTGACTATCGGCTGGATCATATGGAATATCATCGTCTCCACTTTCCATATCCCGAAATGAGATACTTTTTTTCTTACGATACCAGTCAATAATCAGACGCCTTGTTACAGTAAATATATATGCCCGATAATTTAGAATTTCTTTACCTTCCTTTAAACTCTGCCATAACCTTGTGAAAGTCTCTTGAGTGATATCGAGAGCTTGTTCACGATCAGAAATTCTCGACAAACAAAAACGGAAAATGGAATCCGATTCTTTTTCATATATTTCTTTAAAAGCATCCTTAATATCTGATTTCATATAGTAGACGTAATAAATCCCTCTTTCTTACTGTTTCTCTATAACCAAAATACAACAAATAAACCCAATTGTCCATGTAAGAAAATGGGTTACTGCTACGTCTACTTTATTGTGTCCAGTCGTATTGCTTAATTTGTAAATAATTTAAGCAATAATTAATAATTAATTTATAAATAAAATTATGCAAAAATATAAATCACTAATCACAGGTTCACTTATCGCCGCTATGATTATCGTTACTCCTTTAGTTACTTTTGCCGATAATGACAATAAGGATAAGAAAGATAATGATAATAAAGAAATACAGGTTCGAGAAATTAAATCAGAAAAAAATCAAAAAGAACATTCTTGGTTTAACTCAAACTGGTTTATAAGTCGTAAGGATAGAATCACAAGTGCACCAGTAATAAGCAATGTTGTTGTTGATACCAACAAAACATATAAAACAAAAATTAAATGGGATACAAGTGTTCGTTCAAATAGTTTTGTCTGGTTTAGCAAGACATCACCTGTTGACACTTCTATTAAACCAACAATAAAGCGAAACGACAGAGTTCTAAGTCATAAGATTGAATTGAAGAAATTAGAATCCAACACAAAATATTATGTTGTTGTAGGATCAGCTAATGGCCAAAACAAAACTCTGTCCACCGAGACATCATTTACCACTGGTGTGATAAATGAAAATAATAATAATCTTAGTATTAAAAGTCTTGAGGGTAAAAAAATAATAAACGTTGGTGATACAGCTAAAGTTATGGTAAATGTATCTGATAAAGGAAATGGAAATCTAAGTTTTAGTGCTGATTGGGGGGATACAACATCTTCAAACCAAAGTTCTTTACTTAATAAAACAATCCAAAGTGCCACATTTAATCATATCTATAACACTATTGGTACATATACTGCCACTTTCACTGTCACAAATAATGACGGAAAAACAGATTCTAAATCTATGGAAATTAAAGTAGTATCAATCATTTCTGACATAACATCCCCTATTATTAGTAATATTGAAACAAAGGTTAATAAAACTGATGCGACAATATCTTGGATAACAAATGAACCAACAACTTCAAGTATTTTCTATAATGCCACAACAACTGTTGATGTCAATAATAGTAATACCCCAAAGGTTGTTGACTCAAAATTAGTTACTAAGCACTCACTAAATATACCACTACTTGTTTCATCAACTCTATATCACTTTATTATAAAGTCAGTTGATGCCGCGAACAACGCTGTAACTTCAATTGAGTATGCATTTCACACAAATTAATCGAAATTATAGCACCCGACAGGGCTATTTAATAACAAAAAACCTAACCACTCGTGGTTGGGTTTTTTGTTATTATAAATACATATTTAAATTTATATCAAATAGAAGAAAGAATCGAGACTTACAAAAAAAATAAAAGGACAAAAAAGTGGATAAACACTATTGGTAAAATTTTTCTAATGTTATAATAAAAGTACCGCTGAAAAAAAGATGGTCGAATTAATATAATTAATCTCTACTAAATTTATGGCAGCAAAAAAGAAAGCAAAGAAAACAACAGCAAAGAAAAAGAAATAGTTGAACATAAAAACCGACACATGTGTCGGTTTTTATTATTTAATTTTAATCTCTTTTTTCAGGAAGTTCTTCACTTTGCTTTCCCCACTGCCAACGCGGATCTTGGCCCTTTATATAAACGACTAAAATGTAAGTAACAGTCAAAAGTATAGCTGGTAAATTTAAATTAAAAACAACATCAGACCAGGGAGTCATTTTATTATCACTAACCGTCATCAATATAAATAAGCCAAGATAGCCAAATGTTAGAACCCAACCTTGCCATGTGGAAAGCGTCCAACCGTAACCATATAATTTTCTTTTAAACCAAATTTCTTTCATTATCCTATTATAACAAAGATTTCTGAATTATTCCTCCCTAAAAAATATGTACCGGGAGTCAATTAATTTAAATTAATGATTTTAGAGTGATATTTTGCTTTATTATTGTATAATTAAGAATATCAATCTCAACATCAATTTCTGGTATTATATAAATTGCGTAGTCATTGATTCAAGTATCTTTAATAAAACACAAAAACTAATATGCAGAGAAAAATATTTAATTCTTTATATCTTATACTCATAGTCTTATTAATAATTTCTATTATCAAAATTAAAGAACTTCCAAGAAGAAATGAAATCTATCCTCTTTTGCTTAACCAACCCATCCAAACAAAAACAGATAGAGAAAATTTTTCTTTTTCGTATAGAAATAAAAATTTAGAAGTAACACCCTTGGCTGATTATGAAATCTGGGGCTTAATTGTTACTCAAAATAATATCAATGGTTTGTTTAATTTTTATAAAGACAAAAATGAACCCAATCTAAAAGATATCTGTGTTATTTGGGGTAAAAATATAGAAAGCGAAGGATATCTTGATAATAAAATCCATTTTGAGAGCGGTGAATTCACCTGTTACACAAGATATTCCGGATTCCCAAAAATTGAGTTTGATCACGATAAAATATCCAATAATCATCTTTTAACGGCAGATACGAATATCCAAGAAAAAATCAGAAAATTAAATGTTGGTGATCAAGTATACCTGAGAGGAAACTTGGTTGATATAAAACAAGATGGTCGTCCATATATGAAAACAAGTCTTTCTAGATCTGACTCAAATGAAAGCTCAAGAAGCGGTGGAGCTTGCGAAGTCTTTTATGTCGATGAATTGGAAGTCCTAATACAAAATAATTATTTTTGGAATGTCATAAACAAAAATAGCAAAAATTTTCTGATTGGTCTAATTTTATTAAATATTATTTTATTCATAATAAGAACCAAAAGATCTTTTAGAAAATATGCAAAATAAAAGACTCACTTAACTATAAAAACCTTCTCTTTTTACAAGAGAAGGTTTTTATAGTTTTCACATATATTAATAATTTAATCGCTTAAATATTTTTCCACTTTATTTGAAATTCCAATTCTTCTTCGTTTTTTTCTTTTTCGTGTTCAATATTAATCACAGCATTCTCGGGGACATTTATTTTAAGCCCTTTCACTTGGATAGAGAATTTTTTACCTTTTTCTAGAGAATCCGCTAAGCGTCGTAACTTTTTAATAAATTCAGTCTTTGGATATGCTTTTTCGATGTCTCTTGTTTTTATATTTTTCATTTTTTTATTATAACAAATTAATTTATTAATCTTCCAAAAATTGCTAACCAAGAACAATCCAGATAATCCGTCAACATGTGGAATAGTAATCCGACGGCAACAATTCTGGTTCTTGGAATAAATAATAAGAGAAAGTAAATAATAATCGCGAGTGGACTGTGGAGCAAATGAAATCCAATACTACAGCGATTGGGGTCAAAGATCTGACTTGCTAGTAAATGATCTAAATCAACTAACATAGTTGCAATCATAATAAGCCAAGCCTTTTTCCAGATCTTTCTAAAAAAGAGATATGCAATAAATCCAGGGAAAATAAAGTGCAGACCATAGTGGACTACAAATTGAAAGATATTTAACATTTCATTATTTAGCATCCCATTATTATACCTTAATTGCAGACTTGAAGAGAATATCTAAAACTCGATTAAGGATATCCGAGTTATTAATCAACTTTATCATTGTATTATCTTGGATTTAATTAATTATTTTTCTACATTACAATTATTAAAATATATTCCTTAAATCTAAAAATGTGTCTATGACTTTCCAGGATTCATTCTCAATATCTGAACCTTTAAAAGTAATTCCATGACCGGTTTTACGAAACATTTCAATGTCATTGTCTCCGTCTGCCACACATGCACACTCTTTGATATCTATATCAATCAAAGCACAAAAACTTTCTAAATGTCTTAACTTAGCTTGCACATCATCTCCGGGAGAGTGAACTCCAAGTAGTTTTCCATCCTGATCAAAAATAAAAGTGTTATTGGCTTTTGAATAATCGATCCCTAATTCTTTAGCCACCATGTCAACTAAAAGATCAATTGATCCAGAGATTAATACTAACCTATACCCTTTATTTTTAAGATAATCTATTATTTCTCGTGCACCAGGATTATAAGTATATCTGGAAAGTATTTCAATAATACTCTGACGATTTGAATTTTCATGTTTTAAATAAAGCTCAATAATTTTGTTGTTCCACTCATCATATGAAAATAAGCCTGATTTATAATCATTATATAATTCTCTATCTTTTTCTGCAGATATTCCAAGAGCAAGACTGAGTTCTTTCCAACTACTTTTTGTAATCAAAGTCTCATCTAAATCAAAACAAATTAATTTGATCGAGTCCATATTTTAGTTATTTTTCAAATAATTATTTATTAGTTAATTAAAAATCTAACTTGGTCAGAGAAAACTTTTCCAAGTTTAAAATCTTCTCCAAAACCTTTAGGGAGAATAATTATTGGGTCATTTTGTTTTACCCAAATTATTTCAGCAATTTCATGAGAGTGAGTTCTCTCTACATTTTCAAGATTAATATAATCATTTGAATTAATAATTTCAAAAAAGAATTCTATAGATTGAGTGGTTTCTTTTTCAATGTAATTATTTATATACAACAAACGACCTATCTTGGGAATTATTCCAAGTTCTTCAACAATCTCTCTTAATAAACATTCTTTAATATCCTCTTTCCATTCGAGATGCCCACCAGGAAGAACTCCATAGCTAATATTGCTTGGATGTTTAACAACTAACAATTTCCCTTCATTTATAATTATTCCTCTTGCCCGAACAACAATTTTTGTATCCATAAAACTTATTATATCAGATATTCTTATTCCCCTTTCATTCGGTGTTCTTTTTTGATTTTCCAATAGACTTCTTCTGAACCGGCATCAACCTTATTATCTCGATCTTTAAACAAATGAGCTGGATATTTTAATTTAACTTTTTCTAATTCATCTAATAAAATTTTTCCAGTATCAAATCCCAAAAGAACACTCATATCAAAACAATAAGTCAACACATCGGCTAATTCTTTTTTGATTTGTTCCATTTTCACTTTATCTTTTTTCACTTCTTCTAGCATGTAATGTAGCAAGAATATAGCAAGGACCGTCCTTGCTATCTTACTTGCTATCTTTAATTTTTTAAAAGACAAGCATTAAGTTCCGCTGTTTCCGTCCAGCCACAATTGCCATTTGTTTGCCTCCGACATGTTGCTGTTTTATAACAAGAGTACTCCTCCCTATATTCACAAGTTGAGGCCATGCCTTCTTGGTCGGAACAAATTTGGCTAGAACATCCACCAATAAAACATTTACCACCTTGCGTCACTGTTGGTTCACTTTGGGCAGTGACTGTGAAATCAAAACGATAATCACTACTGGTGAGATTTATTTTTGAATTGGAAGCTGGATAAACATTAGTCAAGGTAATTTTGACATTCTCAGTGGTAAATTCTTGACCGAGTCGGACGATACTTGTATTTGTCCCTTTTTTTGAAATAACATCAATCTTTAAGCGGACAGTTCCAGCTTGGATACAGACAACGTCACTTGGGCAGCGACTATCTTCTTCAACTGACAAAGGTCTTATAGAAATACTACTGAAAGTCTTCATTTCCCCTATGCCAATGCCTACGCTCTTGCTTGGTAATGGAGATACAATAGGATTTTCTGTGGGGATCTCAACGACAGGTTTACATGTCTCAAGCACAATTGATTCAACTTTCTCTGTTATGTCTTTCTTGTATTCTCCAACTAAAGTTATATTTTTATTATTATTTAAGAAGTAACACTGCGCATTTAAAATTCCTGGCAGGCCGCTGCCACTTTGAATGAAACCAAAATACCAACCATCTGGTGTTTGTTTTGATTCGATCGAACTAGGCGGTAAATCTGTAGTTTGGTATTTAGCTAAATTTGGGTATTCTTTCAAAACTATATTTAAAGCTTCCTCCTCTTTAGGTATAGAAGCTGACTTTAATAAAACTGTGAATATATAGACCCCTCCTATAAATAAGACCAATATGGCTAAAATGACAATAATAATTGTTTTTGTTTTCATCAATTAATTATAGCAAAAAAAGTGCCAACTATGTTGGCTTTTTTTGCGAAAAAATTAACTTTAAATTAAAGGCTAAATTTGAAGAAAGGCTAGCAGATAGTAGACCAGAAATCCTGGCCAGACAATTGATTTACCAACGGCGATAATAATGGCACCGAGTGTTGCGGCTCCTTTTAAAAAATAGATTAAGGAACCTATGAGCCCAAGCCCATAAATTGCTCCCGATCCCCCATGTGAAATATTGTTATTACTCATATTTGTATTATACCAAATTATCATCTGACTCAATAATTAAATTAATATGACAATTTTGACAGTTATATGTTTTCATATATTTATAATAAAATTTTGCACCAGATAGGGCCTAAAGCCCTATCTGGTCTAATAAACTTCTTGTTGATAACATTTCTCACAATAAACGATTTCAGGTCGTTCAGGTGTATACGTCGTTTCGAATTCATTGTTACATCCTTCTTTCATACAAGAGCGATGATATAGCACCATCGGGTTTCTTAGTTTAAGTCTATTCTTATATCTTTCATCAGGATGCAAGTGAGGAACAGGAATATTCATAAGTTTGTAGAATTGTAGTTCAAATGGAGTGATTTTGAATGCCCTACGAGAAACCTCACACTCTATGACTTCATTTAATATTGTGTCATCTATATCTTTGATATCATTTGGTATATCTTTAGCTTTTAAGGTAATGGTATATTTATTATCTTCTTTTTCTTTATACGGATATCCTTTCTCTAGAATTTCTTCTTTAGTAAGTGGAAAATGATCATTTATAACGGCTTCATTGTAGCCAAATGGGCATAGTTCTGCTGGGAAGAACTCTCCGTATTTATAAATATTCCCTTTTTTATCTATATAAGACATATCATTCATATGATTCTTTATCTTTTCTACCATTTCCAAGTATTCTTCTTTTGTGTATTGTTTGTTTTTAAGACCTATACATAAAAATATGTTTGATGAATGATTACAATAGTCCAAATATTCAACTTCACTTATCGCATTTCCTCCAGTTATTATAAATTTAATATTTTGACTATTCTCTGATCCAGACAAGGCATGTTCATATGCAAGTTCAGCATAACAATGACCAATATCCATAGAGTTTTTAGTAAAAGGACTTCTATAACCATATTTTATATTTTCATTATTAAAACAATTAAAAGATTCTTTTGAATTATTACTATTTCTAAGTTCATCTCCTGTTGAATTATTACTATTTATTATGTTTGCATATTTCCTCGGGTGTTGAAGTGAAAAATTCCAAAAATCGTTAAAAGTTTTTTGAATAAATTCAAAACTACCCATATTGTATTCTTTAATTTTTTCTTCATATTCTTCTTTTGTGTTTTGTTTATTCCAAATACAATATCTTTTATTAATTAAATTTACACAACCAAAACAATCTTAGCAATTATTGCAATTTAAAATAAAATTAGAATTTATACAATTAGATGACCAGTATGAATATTGAGAATTATAATTTTTTATTAATCCCATTCCTTCAAATACTAACTCACTATTCCTTACATTATATGAATCTATAATTTGTTTTGCTGTATCAATATTACTTGAATAATAAACATCTTCTGCTTCTTTTAATACAGAAAAACTTAAATAAACATTTTTAGTGTCTAAACTATAATTAGAATATTCTGAATCAATACAATTTTCTTGCCAAAGTGCCAATCTTGGAACTCTATCAAATAACTCTTTCCATTGTTTGAAAAAACATTTATTAAAATCATAGTTTTTCTCATATGTTTCTGCTCCCCACTTATCACTTTTATAACAATCTGGGCAATATACAGGAAAAGAAACTTTATCGTCGTACATAGCAATAATATTCTTTTTACACATATCACAATTTCTTTTATACAAAGATCTTTCATTTCTCCAGATCATGCGACGAACAAAACGGCAGTGTGGACAAAATGTCGGTGATGGAACTTTCATTTTTTCATAAAACAAAAAATCATCTGGCTCAATAGTGAAATCATTTTTACAGTTTTGGCAGGTTTTCTTTTCTGCTTGGTAATCCATCAATATATTATATATTACACTCAAATACTTTGCTAATTACCCCCACTTCCCACCACTCCTAAGCCTTGCTTAGGAGAAGCCATCTCCTGTTTCTAATTTTAACCATTCAAAAATTTCTTTCTTAAAAGATTTTTGGGTTGGGAAATATTCTAACGGAAAATCCTTATCTATAATTTTATTTTCACTACGAATCGTACCAATAAAATCTTTATAACTACTCCATTTATAATCATTAAGAAATTTAATAACCATATTTTTATCTTTAATTCCTTCTTCTTTCCAATTCTTTAAAATAAGTTTAACAGGATTTAAGTGTATATAAGAAAAAAGAAATTTTGATTGATTTTCTCTACTAATATGAACAGATTTAAACTTATCCTCAAAAAGCTTTCCTGTTCTATTATATTTTTTATTAAAATATTTAGAATATGAAGTACATAATTT
>JBBRJM010000003.1:0-27899 GCA_038219305.1 Minisyncoccia bacterium
TATGTGTCAATCATGTTAACAGCAAAGAAAAAGTCAACAATTATCAAAAAGAATCAACTTCACGATAAAGATACGGGAAGTCCTCAGGTTCAGATTGCAATTTTAAGTAAAAGAATCGATGAATTAGCCGGTCATCTTAAAGAACACAAAAAAGATAACCACTCTCGCCGAGGATTAATTAAGATGGTAGCTGACCGACGAACTCATCTTAAATATCTTGAAAAAACAAACAAAGAAAGTTTTGAAGCTGAAACAAAAAAAATTAAAGCCTAAATAAAAATCCTGACTTTGTCGGGATTTTTATTTTTATTAGCAATAACTAATAAAAGTAGTATTATTAAATGAGTCCTGTAAACGATGGGATGGTCGATAATAATTTATATATTAGAATAAACACAAAATAAAAAATGAGTATAATCAAACATAAAGAACAGAGAGTTGGAGTTTTTATAGATACATCAAACCTCTATCACTCTGCCAAAAATTTATATAAGAGAAAAGTAAACTTCGGAGCAGTATTAAAAGATGCTGTTGCAGGAAGAAAATTAGTTCGAGCAATTGCCTATGTCATCACCTCAGAAGGAGGTGAAGAAAAAAATTTTTTCGATGCCTTAACTAAACTTGGAATTGAAACAAAAACAAAAGAATTACAAATTTTCTCAGGCGGTGCCAAGAAGGGGGATTGGGATGTCGGAATATCAGTTGACGCCATGAAGATGGCACCAAAATTAGATGCCGTTGTCTTAGTCGCTGGCGATGGAGATTTTGTTCCACTTGTAGAATATTTGCAAAGTACTTCCGGAGTCCAAGTAGAAGTTGTATCATTTGGCAAAAGTTCATCGATGAAATTGAAAGACCAAGCCGATGATTTCCTAGACCTCTCGGCAAATCCAAAAAAATATTTAATGTATTAATTATGAATAAATAAAAAATCACTCAAATTAATTTGAGTGATTTTTTATTTATTCATAATTAATTCTCTCCTTTATAAAAAGACAATTTCATGCTATAATGCGAATATTATTATATTAATTATTAGTTAATCTCCGGACAATTAGAGTTGAAACATTAGTTTCAAAACTAGAGTCTGGAGACTAGCAAAACCGGGAACTTTATTTTCTTCACCTCTATTAAAAAAAATTATTAGAGGCTTCAATTAAATTTAATTCCGGGCAAAATATTATGCAAAGCAAAGAGTTCGAAATAGAAATTGGTGGTAAAATTATCACGGCGGTTTTTTCTGATTTAGCAGATCAAGCCAACGGTTCAGTAATTTTAAAATGTGGTGGAACTGTGGTAATGGCTACGGCCGTCATCTCAAAAGATGGAAGTAAAAATTTAGGATTTTTTAATTTAACAGTTGAATATTTAGAAAAATTTTATGCCGCTGGAAAAATTCTCGGTGGTCAATATAACAAAAGAGAAGGCAGACCGAGCGACCAAGCGATCCTCGCCGCTCGAATGATTGATCGTACCATCCGACCACTTTTTGATCATAACATCAAAAATGCTGTCCAAGTAATTGTGACCGTTATCGCTGTCGGCGACATAGACCCAAAAACTTTGGGTATCAATGCCGTCTCAATCGCTCTTCATTGTTCTGATATTCCTTGGAACGGTCCGATTGGTGCTGTTCAAATTAGCAAGACGAAAGAAGATCAAACAATCAAAATAAATAATTATATTCCGAGTTCTGATGAAGCAGTTTACGAACTTGATCTCCTCGTTTGCGGAAAAGAAAAAACCATCAACATGATCGAAGCTATGTCATTTGAACTTTCTGAAGACGAAATGGGTCAGTGTTTTGATAAAGCCTCATCTGAAATTTCTAAGTGGGAAGATTTTCAAAAAATGTTATCTGGTGAATTGGGAAAAGAAAAATTGATAATTGTAAAAACTGAAATTGATAACGACATCGTTTCAATCTTTGATGAAAAAGTTAGACCAATGCTAGAAGAGAAATTATTTTCCAAAGAAAGTAAAAAAATAATGAGTGACGCTCATGATATCTGGAATGAAATTTTAAAAAACAAATATAAAGAAAAAGAAGATGATAAAAAATTAAATGTCGCTGAAGATTATCTAGATTTATATTTAGATGGCGCGTTTCATAAGGTCGCACTTGCCGAGGGCATTCGTGCAGATGGACGAGCAACTGATGAAGTTCGAAAACTTTTCGCTAAAGCTGGGGGGATATCTGAAGTGTTACACGGTTCTGGAATATTTTATCGAGGAGAAACTCACGTTCTTTCTGTGCTAGCTCTCGGTGGACCTGAAGATATGCAAGCAATTGAGGGAATGGAATCACAAACTAAAAAACGTTTCATGCATCATTATAATTTTCCTCCTTACTCTGGTGGAGAGACAGGACGAGTCGGCGGACTCAATCGTCGAGAAATGGGTCACGGCTTTTTAGTTGAAAAAGCACTGACTGCAGTTATTCCAAATAAAATTTTATTCCCATACACAATTCGCGTTGTCTCTGAATCAACAGCTTCAAATGGTTCAACTTCTCAAGCTTCGATTTGTGCTACAACAATAGCATTGATGGATGGAGGTGTGCCTATTACTAATCCAGTGGCTGGAATTTCGATTGGCTTAATGGCTGATGAAAAAAATAATGACAAGTATGTTTTGCTCTCTGACATTCAAGGACCGGAAGACCATTATGGTGATATGGACTTCAAAGTTGCTGGAACAAAAAATGGAATCACAGCTATTCAACTTGATGTAAAAGTTGACGGTATAAAAATTTCTATTTTAAAAGAAGCATTAGTTCGAGCTAAAACTGCTCGACTTGAAATACTCGAAACAATTTTAAAAGAAATTCCACAAGCAAGAGAAGATATTTCTCCAAACGCTCCAAAAATTTTAACCATCAAAATTAAAAAAGATCAAATTGGTTTAGTTATCGGACCAGGCGGAAAAAATATAAATGCAATAAGAGAAGAAACTGGAACTGAAATTACAATCGAAGAAGATGGAACGGTTTTTGTTACTGGTAAAAATAGTGGTCCAGAGAAAGCAATTGCCATTATCGAAGGAATGACCCATGAATATAAAATTGGTGATAAAATGGATAGTGAAGTTGTAAAAATTATGGACTTTGGAGCTTTCGTTCGCTTCGGACATGACACAGAAGGATTAGTCCACATCTCAGAAATTGCCCCATTCCGTGTTGAAAAAGTTTCTGATATTCTTAAAGAAGGAGACAAGGTACCAGTTAAAATAATTAAAGTTGATGAGAAGGGTAGATTAAATTTATCGATCAAAGAAGCTGATAGTAATTTTTTTAAACCTAAAGAAAAATAAAATTGATATGGATGAAAATATAAACGAACCGAAAAATAAAAAAGGTGTCCTACCAAATATCAAAACTTACACCTCCGATATGGCAGAAGTTATTCGTGAAAAAGAAATCTCTGTTATTAAAATTGCCATGGCTGAAAAAGAAAAGCGGGAACGAGAAGAATTAATTCTAGATGCGGAGCCATCTGGTCTCTCAAAATTTTTCCTCATTTTTGGAGGATTGATACTTTTAGTTGGATCAATTGTCGGTATCTATTTTTTCTCAATCAAGAAAAATGAAGTTCCAACCCCAATCGAAAATATAAAAAATCGGGTAGCTATAATTTCTTATGATGAAGAAATTACGATTGATACGATCAATAAAGATTATCAAGAAATTAAAGATCTCATTAAATTAGAAAAAGAAAAGGTAGGTAAATTAAAATCAATCAGAGTAATTTTTCTAATTTCAAAAATCAATAATCTTGACGAATTATTAACTTTGGATAATATTTTTTCGATTTCAAACATTTCTATTCCTGCTCCAATAAAAAGATCTCTCAGTGGTGAATATATGCTCGGTGTCTACACTCCACTCTCCGCACAAATCGTAAAGGATGCAACTGATGAATCTTTAGAAAATAAAATAAGTCCAAATTTATTTCTGATACTCAAAACAACTGATTACAATATATCTTATGCTGGTATGTTGAACTGGGAAAGTACTATGACAAGTGATCTAGCAAATCTGTTTTCATTCGATAAAGATATGAGTGGAACATTTCAAAATTTATTTGAAGATGTTGTCATTAATAATAAAGATGCACGGGTTTTGAAAAATAGTCAAGGACAGGAAATTTTGTATTATCTCTTCACTGATAAAAATACTTTAGTTATCACGAACGGGAATGAATCAGCTCGAGAATTAACAACTCGAATTATTAATAAAAAATAAAAGTGGCATTGCGAATTATTCCAATAATGCTAAAATTGAATCATGAATACTGAAATATATAAAATAAAACTAGAAGAAGAGAAGGAGCTAATTTTAGAAGAATTATCTGGGCTTGGGAAAGTAGATAAAATGGGAGATTGGGAAGCAACTCCTGATAGTGAGATTGTGGCTCAAGAAGTTCCCGATGAAGCAGATCTAGCCGATCGTGCTGAAGACTATGAAGAGAGATCTCTAAAGCTCAATGCTCTCGAATCAAGACTCGAAGATATTAATAGCTCACTTTCTTCAATTATAAGCGGTGAATTCGGAATTTGCTCAAACTGTCACAATAAAATAGAAGAAGACCGTCTAGATGTCAATCCAAGCGCACAAACATGTAAAAGTTGCATGGAAAAAGTTTTATAGGTTAATTAAACAGAGAATTATTTTTAAATAATTCTCTGTTTTAGTTCTATGTCATTTTCAAGAGTTTATTCTGCACAAACACATCTTTTAAAGGGAAAGATTGTTACAGTCGAAGTTGATATTACAAAGAAGACTTTGCAAGCTTTTACTATGGTTGGGCTTCCGGATAAAGCCGTTGATGAATCAAAAGACCGAATGAGTTCCGCTTTAAAAAATTCAAAGTATAGTTCTCCAAAAAACCAAAATCAAAAAGTTGTTATATCACTCTCGCCGGCTGATCTCAAAAAAGAAGGGCCTTACTTTGATTTAGCAATAGCTTTAGCCTATTTATTGTCAGCTGAAGAATTAGCGTTTGATCCTGCTGGGCGAATTTTCTTGGGAGAATTGTCTTTAAATGGTGATCTTCGTCCAATTAAAGGAGCTTTGATCCTCGCTCAGGAAGCCAAAAGACAAGGTTATCGAGAAATGTTTCTTCCTATAGAGAATGCAACTGAAGCTTCTCTAGTTGATGGGATAATTATTTATGGGGCTAAAAATTTAAAAGAAGTCATTGAACATGTTGAAATCCAAAAAAAAGATAGCCAAGGTCAGTTATTAGATAAAGAAAAACCAAAAATTAAACCTTTCCCAAAAACTGAAATTAAACACCCGGAAAAAATTAATACTATTGATTTCTGTGATATTAAAGGCCAACAAGGAGCAAAACGCGGGCTTGAAATTGCTGCCGCAGGTGGACATAATATTGCAATGTCCGGACCTCCAGGGACAGGCAAGACAATGCTGGCAAGAGTTTTTTCTCAAATCCTGCCGGATTTAAATAAAGAGGATTGCCTCGAAATCACTGGTATACATTCCGTGGTTGGGCTACTTGAGGATTCGATTATTACTGAACCACCATTTCGCTCTCCACATCATACAGCGAGTTACGTCTCAATGATTGGTGGAGGCGTTACCCCAAAACCAGGAGAAGTCACCTTGGCCCATAGAGGCGTACTTTTCTTGGATGAATTTCCAGAATTTGAAAAGCGGGTTTTAGAATCACTTCGCCAACCACTCGAAGATAATATTGTTTCAATTTCAAGAGCCAAGGGTTCAGCAATTTTTCCATCAAATTTTATTCTTATAGCCGCGATGAATCCCTGTCCATGTGGAAACAAAGGTAACAAACAAAAACAATGCATCTGTAAACCCATGGACCTAGATAGATACAAGCGGAAACTCTCAGGGCCAATTATGGATCGTATCGATATTTGGGTGACGGTTGGTAATGTTGATTTTGAAAAACTTTCTAGTACTGATCAGGAAGGGGAAAAAACTCAAACGATTAAAGAACGGGTCAGACAAGCTAGAATAATTCAGAGTACTCGTTTTAAAAATTCAACACGAAAAATTGGAACCAATTGCGAGATGAATGTTAAAGATCTAGCATTATATGCTCCCCTTGATGATGAAACAAAAAAATTACTCAATCAGAGCGCAGAACGTTTACAACTCTCCGCACGAGGCTACCATCGAACGATAAAACTTGCCCGAACCATAGCAGACCTTGAGGGTAGTGAAAAAATAACCCAATCTCATATCTTAGAAGCCCTACAATATAGACCGAGGGAAAACTGAAAATTTTAGTTTCTTTTATTTAATTTGTATTTATAATCTTTAATATAATATTTTACATCATTATTTTATAAATTTTAAATGTAACAGATGCAGACGGCCGTATACATCTGTTACAATATATTTAACAATATTAATAATATGAAAAAAGAAATAGTTAAAAGTGAAGTAAAAACATTAGGAAATATTTTATTGGTGGGTATTGCTATTGCTGGAATAGCTGGAATTGCAGTAGTTGCTCCAAATGCGATGCAATTAATAAAATATATAATACCAGAAGATGATATTAAAAGACATTATAAATATCGAGCAAATAGCAGTTTGAAAAAATTAATTAAAGATGGTTATGTTATAGAAAAAATAATAAATAATAAAAGGGCATTTTTATTAACTCCAAAAGGAAAAATAAGATATGAATCTCTTAAGGAAAGAAAAACCCCAAAATGGGATGGCAAATGGAGAATAGTTTCTTTTGATATATATGAGAAAAATAGAAAGAAGAGGGATTTATTGCGTAGAGAACTACATTCCTATGGGTTTCAAATGATGCATCAAAGTATGTGGATATATCCCTATTCTTGTGATGAATATGTTGCTCTGTTAAAATCAGATTTATCTTTTGGAAAAAATGTGCAATATATGTTGGTAGATTATGTAGACATGCATATAGAATTAAAAAGAATGTTTGATTTATAAAATCATAATTTTATCCAACTAAAATAACTTGTAACACTAGTAAACGGGTGTAAGCATCTGTTACAATTTAGAAGTATAAATAATAATAGGAGTTATTAATAAAAAAAATTTAAATTTCTTTATCCAACCTCTTCGCTTCGGCCCATGAGAGTTCATATATTTTTTTCATGGCATCAGCAATTTCAGCACTTTCAATAATGATTCCTAATTTCTCACGCCAAGAAGCTATCATCACTTTATTATCATAAATATTTATTTCAGGGGAAAAATAATATTTATCTGCGGGAACGAAAGCAATCTCTCGCATTTCTTCTTTATCATGTTTTTTTCTCTCTATACCTATTTCAGTAACGGGCGCAATAGCTCGAATAGCAATTCCTGCTTTTGCTCTTCGGTGATAATAATCTGGGAAATATCCAGGTAATCCAGCGTGCATATCGTCGGGTGTTGCATAAGCTCGTATTGGTTCATGAGAAGTGAGAGTATCTTCATAAACTTTTTCCATTCCTTCGCGTCCCTCATAAAAGAAAACTTTTGGCCTATCAATTACATTATGAATTGATTTTAATTCTGGAATGATTTTTCTTGCTTCATTTATAAACCTTTGGTCTTCTTCAATCTTTTTTACTAATAATTTTTCAATCTGGTCTGGTGATAGAGCTACGTATTCTTGCTTAGGTTCTTTACCTGATACTTTAACTAGATCTTTTGATTCGAGAGAAGAGAGAATATGGTAGCAAGTTGGACGATTTATTCCAGCTTTTTTTGAAATTTCAGTAACAGTACCTTTACCAATAGAAAGTAATGCTAAATATACAGAAACTTCCTTCTCAGAAAATCCTATATATTCGAGCGATTTCTTCAAATCTAAATTTTCGTTTTCCATATTTTAATTATATATTAAAGCATGATAATTTGTCAATGCTTATGAACAAAATTCTAATGACATAATTTTATTATTATAATATAGCACTATTTTATAATAATGTTGCTCACACTACTTGACAATTTTTTTAATAACTATATAATTAAACTAAATTATATAGTTATTAAAAGGCTATATTATTAGTTAGTAATTGGTACATATATTATGAAAAAAGAAATATGCAAAACGTGCAATAAGGAATTTACAATCAGAGATGAAGATCTTGTTTTTTATGAACAGATTAAAACAGTTCCTCCCTTTTATTGCCCAGAGTGTCGCATGGCCAGACGACTACTTTATAGAAATGAAAGAGTTTTATATAAAAGGCCATGTGACTTATGTAAAAATGATATGGTCACTCTTTATTCACCGGAATCTCCTTATAAAGTTTATTGTAGTAAATGCTGGTGGAGTGATAAGTGGGGGCCAAAAGATTATGCGCAAGATTATGATCCAAGTAAAAAGTTTTTTGATCAATACAAAGAGCTCCAACTCAAAGTTCCTAGACTTGGACTTGCTGCTTTTAAAAATATTAGAAGTGATTATACAAATGGATCAGCTGAAAACAAAGACTGCTATTTGATATTTGCTTCTGACTATAATGAGGATTGTTTATACAGTAGATTATTACAAAGGGACAAACAATGTGTGGATTGTGCATTTTTACACGAATCTGAACTCTGTTATGAATGTATAGATACAAGAAAATGTTTTAAATGTTTATTCTCAGAACAATGCCAAGATTCTAGTGACCTATTATTTTGTTATAACCTAAGAAATTCTAACAACTGTATTTTTTGTACTAACGGCAGAAATATTTCAAATTCAATTCTAAATATAAAATATACAAAAGAAGAATTTGAACAAAAGAAAAAAGAAATATTAAATAATTATGAAAGTATAGAAGAAGCAAAAAAAATATTTGATAATTTGAAAAAGAAAACAATCAAAAAATTTGCAACCCAAACAAAATGCCATAATGTAACAGGTGATTATATTCATAATTGTTATGACGGAGTAGAACTTTTTGATACATTTGACGCAAAAAATTGTTCTTACATGAAGGACACAGAAAAACCAATAGATAGTATGGATTGCAATAATTATTATTACAATCCAAAATTTGGATATAATATTATGGGAGCACTTGAAGGTAACATACTAAAAAACTCTGCTTTTGTATTTTATAGTAATGAAGTTGAATATTGTGACATGTGTTACAACTTATCAAATGGACTTGGCTGTATTTCAATCAGAAAGGGGAACTACATGATTCTAAATAAAGAATATGCAAAGGAAGAGTACTTAGAAATAAAAGAAAAAATTGAAAATCAATTAAAAGAAGATGGACTGTTTGGTCAATTTTTTCCACCAGAAGTTGCACCATTTTCATATAATGAATCTTTAATCCAAGATTTTTATCCACTTCCAAAAGAAAAAGCGTTAGAACGAGGATATAAGTGGAATGATAAAACAACGGGAATATATGGTAAAGAAACAATAAAAAAGGGCGAGGTACCAAACTCTATAAATCAAATAGATGATAGTATTATTAATGAAATTTTTGTTTGTGAAGATTGTAATAAAAATTACAAGTTAGTTGAGGCAGAAATTGTTTTCTATAAAAAAATCGGGCTACCGATACCACATAAAGATTTTGAATGTCGACATGAAGAAAGAATGCAGAAAAGAAATGGTATGAATTTGTTTCATCGTAAATGTATGAAGCCCGGTTGTAAAAATGAGTTTGATACAACTTATTCTCCAGATAAACAAGATATAATATATTGTGAGGAATGCTACCAGCAGGAAATATATTAAAGTAATTATAGATTAAATACAAAAGCAGTTTGGCGAAGCCAAACTGCTTTTGTATTTAATCCTTTATTAGTGCCATTCGTTCCCATTCGTGTACTTGTGTCGTGTTTCAGAAAGCCGGTCTAATTGTTGAGCCACTTGCATTTTCAATTTGGAAGTGGAGGTGTGCCCCCGTTGAGCGACCAGTATTTCCAAGTTTTCCAATATTCTCACCTTGACCAACTGATTGACCAATGTAAACAGATGCACTAGCCAAATGGGCATAACGTGAAATTGTTCCATTTGAGTGACTAATCGTTATGTAATTACCGTATCGACTACCACAAGATGATTGTCCTTCCTTACAATAACCAACAACGCTTTTAACGACACCTGCGGCAGCGGCAATAACTGGAGTACCGCGACTATTACCATAATCAATTCCATAATGAAATCCTCCCTTTCGTGATCCATAAGGTGAAGTTACAATTCCAGAAACTGGTTTAATGTAATAACCCGATGAAACTTTAGTATTTGAAACATTCGCTCCAGAATAAACCTTAGTTCCAGCAATTGAAGTCTTGATAACCACAGCTTTAATAATACCGTTTGGAACAAAGAGAATATCTCCTTGTTTAAGTCCATCGCTAGCTGAAATACCGTTATAAATATAAATATCTTCGGCGTCAGTCTCATATTTCTGTGCAATTTTACTAATCGTATCACCTTTTTTTACGATATGCTTAACACCAGTCACTGGTAAAATATTAAGTTTTTGTCCAACGGAAATTTTTTGACTTGTAATATTATTTTCCCAACGAATCGTGTTAATGGAAACATCAAATTTTTCAGCAATATCAGAGATAGTATCGCCACTTTCAACAGTATAGACATAAATTTTATCAGAGATAGAACTCTTTTCAAATTTTGCATCAAGAAAAAATGGTCCTTCCATTGGTAATAATGCTTCATTATCAGAAATAAAAACATCAGACTGATTTTCAACATTAATCATATCCGGATCAATTGAAGATTCAAGAAGCGCTATGGTTTGAGAATTATTATCAATACTACTAGTCTCTATTTCAATTTCGGAGGCCTGAATAGGTTGACCAAAGACTTTGGCTGCTAAATCAGAGAAAAGACCAGCATGAGCTGGGAGCGGGGTGCTGGTCATCAAAAATAGGAAGGTAAACAACAAATAAATCTTAATAGAATAAGACTTGTAATTCATGGATATTTTCATCTTTGGGTTCTTTTGATTATTAGAATCGTCCAAAGAATCTTGATTTTTATTATTTATAGTTCTAATTAATTAATTACACCACGTTTACCCCAAAATAGGAACTACAGTGCGACCGCAAGAAGCGAGAACTGTAATCAAAAGTAAACGAGCATAATTGTTACAATCGTCCTGAAAGCCTTTCTTATAAAGCTCTTATGAAAATCTCAGAAAGTGTGAATCTATATAAATCCCACATATATAAGGGTATCTCATCTGGGGTTGATAGTCAACGAAGTAATCCACAGTAAGTGGATAACAATCAATAGTACATTAAATTAGACACGAGCTAGTAGTAATAGTATAATAATATCTATAAAATATATTATATTTATTCTATGCCCAAAATTTTAAAACCAGAACAATCAGAAGGATTCATTATGCATCAAAGTGCAAAAATTGAAACAGAAAATGGAATGAAGCTATATCCTGAATATGCCAAGTATTTAAAAGAAAAAGATTCACAAAAAACTAAAAGTGCCCAAGATTGGGCAACGGTAATTACAGATATGTCGGAACAAGCAACTTTAAAACAAAATGCTATTCTACTGGAACTCAAAAAAAATGAGGAAAAAAAAATAGTTCAACCCCCAAACAAAAAAGTATTATACTCGAAGGAGGGGCAAGAAAAACTTCAAGCAAAGGAGTATGATTTAGTTATTAGTCAGCTTTCCGAACTTATAAAAGAGAATAAAATTGACCAAATAATTGTCGCTGGAGAAAAAATTCCCGAACCACAAGCTATTCGCTTAAATCCAAAATCAAAAGAAAAAACTTTAGCCCTAACTCCCGATCTCGATGCTAAAACAACCCTATACTTATTAAACAACTATTCAAATAGATCACTCCAAGATACCTACAGCGACAACTCAAGATCTTCAATAATTGGAAAGGGTGGGGGTGGTCTTGATACGACGGATCAATCAATTTCAAAAGAATTTAAGAAAATAAATAGCCAAGAGCTTGAAAATAAAGATCAAAAAAATAAAATTAAGGTCTTTATTGATGTTGGTGGAAAATGGCCATCAATAAAAACTGAAAATAATGGTGAGACTACAACTCTGTATTTAGATCACCATGGTGCAGGTCAAAGAGAAGCAACATCCGGGACAAAAATAATGCTCGATGTTATGAAACAAGCAGGTATTTTAAAAGATCTACCTCCTTGGTTTAATAAATTTATTGATTTTGTTAACGACATTGATAATTTGAGTTATCTAAAAAAAGAAGATACAAAGGGTCAGAAAATATTTGATGAAAACTATTTCCGAAATGAGTGGCCAAACTCTTTATATGCTTTGGCTGAAAAACATATTCCGTTTGATATGCTAATAGCAATGGCTGAAAAACAAACTATTACGGATTTTGACAGACCTTTTACAAAAGAAGAACTAGAAGGGAAAATTGGTCAAACTAAAATCGGAGAATTAACCATAAAAGAATTGTGCCAAAAACAAAAGATTGAAGTTGTTGATACTTTAGAAAATGGCATAAAAAATTCAATTTCTAACAACAAGAAAGAAGGATTAAATTTAGAAAAAACCCGGCTTGGAAAAATAATTTATCATAATTATTTCATTAAGAAAAATAGAAGAGCTAATGTTATTCCGAATTATTTAGCCTTTAAGGCAACAAAAGCTAAAGGGTATGATACTTATATTTCTTTTGATAAACAAAATAAAAAAGCTTTCATCAATTCATTCAGTCCAAATCTATCGAGTATTGTGGAAAAATTAAATGAAACCGATCCGGGATGCGCCATTGATATTCGAGGAGTAATGGTTTCTGTTAAATTTGATAAAATGACAGAAGAGCAATTTTTGAATATTATTGACCCAAATATTTTAAAAAATAAAAAAGAAATAACGACCAAACTGCCCGAGTTACTAGAACTTGGCTGGAGTGAAGAAGAAGCCCAAAAAGAATTAGATGGGACAATTAAACAAATCGAGGAGAGTGAAAAAAGATTGATAGAAATCGAAAAAGAATTAGCTAAATTTGATGATGATAATACAAATAAAAAAACATAAGCTAAAAATCATTTCAGGTTATATTTAAAGTCAAAGCTCTTATCTTTAATCAAGAAAATTAAACAAATAAAGGAGCCACCACTAATAAATTCAGGTGGCTCTTTTTATGTTTTTTGACTTAAATGAAAAATTCGTTGTATAATCAGAACATGCCAACAATAAAAGATGAAATTCTTGGTGTTAAAAGAAAACAAGAAGATATAGAGTTAGATGCTCTTTTTAGTGATGTTTCAGAAAAGATGGAACCACTGCAAACAAAAAATAGTAATGAACTAGAAAAACTCATAAATGAGTATGAGAAAATAAAGAATAATATAGAAGAAATTGAAAGAAAAAGAGAAGAGTGTATAAAAAAAGATCAAGAAATAATTTCTAAAATAGAAAAGATAAAAAAAGAATTAGAAGGAGTATATGAAAAAGAAAGAGAAGAAGAAGTTCAAAACGAAAAAATTGAAACCTCTGAGAGTGAGCTTGCGGAAGAAGAAGCGTATTTTGAGGTTAAAAAAATTAAAGAAAATATAGAAGAAAAACTATTAGGACCAAAACAGATAACAGTTAAAGAAATTATTGATGAAAATGTTACACATGAAGAGAAAGTTCAAATCCAAGAGGAATTCCCATGTGAAAAAGTTGAAGAAATGATAGAAAAAGAAGCAGTTAATCAATTTAATGACAAAAGCATTAGAGTAAAGACAAAAAATACTTTACTTGAAAATGTAGCTAGAAAAGTAAAAGTTGCTTGTGCTGTGCTATTTGTGTCTGCGACCTCATTCAAATTAAATACACTTTTACCGGGGATTGACAAAATGAAAGTGTATTCTTATAATAATATTAAGATTGATAATCTTAAACCTTTTGAGAGCATTAGATTGTATGAGGATGAAATAAACATGCGGGACAACATTTCTATAATCATGAAAGCCAACGAAAAAAATAATGACAAATATTTAATAATAGATAAACAAAATGGTAAGTGTCATAGATATCAAGGAGACAATCTTATTGAATCTTTTAATGTATGTACGGGTGAGAATATTGGAGACGAACAAACAGAATTAAAATCAACATACAGGCAGATAATTTCTGATGGTGGAACCTTTCATAGAAGACCAGAAGTCCCCATAGAAGATGCAACTTATGTTCAAGACGGAGAACGATATTTAAAAGATGGGTATGAAGCATTCACAAAATGGGGTGAAGGTAACATGAAAACTGGAGCTGGCATCTATACGATTTCAAATAAAGGTCCTTACCTTGGAGACAAAGCTCTTTTCCTAAAAAACGAGAGGGGAGTTCAAGTTGCAACTTCTTTACACAAAAATATTCATGGAAATTCTAAATCTTCCAGATTAAGTAACGGCTGTGTAGGCTTCCCAGCTGAAGGGATTCGTGAATTATACAGAGTGATGAAAATTGGTGAAAAAGTTTATATTTTACCAGATGATACAATTAGTAATAAATATAAAATAGTTGATGGAGAATTAAGATTTTTATCAAATCAAAAAGACGTAAACAAAACAATCAGACCATATGCACCAAGACCAATAATAATTAGGGCTGAAAATCCATCAGAACCCTCAAAGGTTTTCTTAATGGCTATAGCAGAAAATAAAGAAAAGATAATGAATTTATACCCGACTATCTCAAATGATGTCTACAATGAAATAGCAAAATTAGCATATGGAATTATAGGGAAGGAAAGTACTTTTGGAACATATGGCAAAATAAATGGAGGTCAAATAGGAAGAGTGGGAGATGTTGTTAAAACTTTAATTGGACTAAGTGCTAATGTTGGAATAGGACAAACAAGTGTAGGAAGTTTAGAAAATAAAGTTAAAAAAGCATTTAATATCAAAGACAATACTGATTTATTTAACATACAAACAAATGCCATAAGTACAATGTCAGTCTTATTGGATAATTACCTTTATTTATCTTCTCATGGATTAAAAAACGAATACAAAAAATTAGTTATATTAAAATATAATCAGCCAGAAGTAGTAAAAAAAATAATAACAAAAAAATTAACATTAAATAACTTGGGACCAAAATCAAGATATTATATAAAAAAGGTATTGGAATATTCAGAATTGACTACTATTTATTCAGGAGAAACTAGTGAAAATTATTATGCATCAAATTGGGATTACGGAAATTAAAATAATTAAAATTACCAACAAAAAAGTCGAAAAAATTAGAAGTTGAACCAAAAATATTATGGATAAAGAAACACCCTCAACAAATCTAAATAAAATTAATGAAAATGACAACCCAATTGATCATGGAAAAATGGAGGAAATAGAAAAATCTACCATAAAAGAAAACACTACTCCAATAAAAGGGGAAAGAATTTATTTAAAAGAAAGAGAAGGTAATGTTTTTTTTAAAGAAGCAAAGGATGAGGCAAATTCTTTTTATGTGTTATTCAATTTTAATGGAAATAGAGCATACTATAGGTTTTCTGGAAATAAAAACAGAGCAATTGAAAACTATGACGCTGTATTAAAAGACATGTTTGACGATCTTAAAACATATTCAGAAAAAGCAACAAATATCGTAAATATTGGAGATGGTGTAGTAGAAAGAGGGGTTGATGGAAGATGGAAGATAATAACTCCCGCTAAAATAGCATATGTGATTGGAGATACTATATCTGGAATTGAAGCATTAAATGATGAAATAGCTGAGAGAGTAAATAAAAAATATATGAATAAAAAAGAGGTAATAAAAAATGAGAAACATGCTGAAAATAAGGAAGAACCAAAAGCAATAGATGTACCCAATAATGCTATATTTTTTGGGGGTAAAACAAACAAGGAATTAAAAGAACAAACCACGAATAAAGATGATGCGAAATTTGCAATATTTAATATTAATGGAAATAATGCAGAATATGTATATATTGGAAAAGCTATCAATGAGAATTGGTTTGAGGGAGTTGCTGAAATTACAAATTCAGTCAATGATAATCTTAATAATTTAAAGTACATAAAAACTATTGAGGTAGGAAATGTAAAAAAAGAAAACGAAGAATGGGTTATCACTAAATCTGCAAAAATACTGTTTAGTAACACAGAAACAAAAAAAGATACACTGCAAGAATATAAAAAGGTTGAAGAAAAGAATGAAGATAGAATAGAATTTGACGAAAAGAAGATTGAGGATATAGAAATAGAAAGACAAGAAGAAATAAAAAGATTCAAAACACAAGCTGGTTTTCAACTAGATGAATTAAATGATTATAAAATTTCTGAATTTAATGGAAAAGAAGATCTTCTAATTGGTAAAAAATTATCTGAAACATCGTCTTCCTATCAAGGCACTTCCCTTTTAATAAATAATAGAATCTCAGTTTCTAAAATTAGAGAAATGGAAAAAACACTTAGTAAAGAAGAAATAACTAAATTATTAATATCTAAACTTAAAGAATTTAATGAAGAAATGATTAGTCATTATAATTCTATATATGATAAAAAATTAGCTGAATTAAAAAATAAATCACAAACAAATAAAAGTGAAAATGAAAAAACAAGAGAAGGAACAATGAAAATCACTGAAAATAATAATGTTGAAAAAACAGAAGAAAAAGAAATAGATACCTCTTGGACAGAGGAAGATGAAAAAACATTAAATAATCTTTTGGATTTAATAGAATCGACAAAAAAAATAATGGAAGATGCGACAAATCAACTAAAAGAACTAAAAGAACAAGATATGATTAAATCAGAAAATAAAAAAGAAGAAAAAACCTATTCTGTTGATTTTATAAAAGAAAAAATGAGAGAACTTCTTTCTAAGATCGATTCTATAAAAGAAATAAAACAACTAGAAATAAAAGGAATTAATGATACAATAGAGATAAAATCAGAGATAAGAGCCAAAAAGGGTTTTATGGGGGTAACGGTCAAACTAGAGGCTGTTTTACAGAACACAAAAGATTCAATAGATATTAAAAATTATAAGATTGATGCGGGGATGCTAACAAGTTTTGTAGAATCATTAGTCTCACCACAGCTAAATAAAATAAAAGACTTAATAAAAGAATATATAGAAAAAGAAGAAGGTAAAAAAGTCGAAAAAATTTGGATTGAGGAAGGAGAATTAAAAGTTTTGTAATTATAAACTAATAAATTTTATGAGCAAAGAAATACCACCCAAAAAAACAGCTGAAGAATTACAATCAATAATCGATCAAAACTCTAAAATATTTAAAGATGCAACAGATGCAGCTAATAAACTCTTGGTTAAACAAAGAAAGGCAAAAGCCGAAACTTCTGTTGTTGAAAATAAAACAGAAGAAGACAAAATAGTGGGAGATGAAAAAATGGTAGATATTGCTACGTTAGAAGGAGAAAATGTGGAAGCAAAAGCAACCAAACTTGCAGAGCTAAAAGAACTTGAAGAAGCTAAAAAAACAAATGACGAAACAATGTCATTATTGAAGACCAAATTAGAAGAGAGTAAAAATGAACTTGCTAAATTGGATATAAAAATAAAATCTATACAAGAAACAGAGAATCAGGCCAAGTTATTAGCTAAGAAAAAAAAGGCTGAGGCAGAACTTGCTTTGTCTAAATTAAAAAAAGATGAAGAGGCTATTAAAATTAAGATTGCGGAATTAATCAGCCATGGCTATCCGGAATCCGAAGCAAAACTTCAGGCTGATTATGAAGAGATTTTGAATGTAGCTGAAAAAAGAAAAATAATTTTGGAAAACAATCCAGAGGTTAAAGCAAGCGCGGATTTATTAAAAAATGTTGATATTGTTATCAAAAAATACCAGAATGAAATTTCAAAATTGAAAGAAAAATTTGATTCTGAAAACGCCTTAAAGAAAGATAAGAAACCTCAGTCATTAGAAGAATTTTCCAATCTACTTTCTTCTTTACTTTATGGCGCCATAGAAAAGCACCTATCGGACGATCCTGAATTTAAAAAAATTGCCGAAGAAATAGTTCCTTTAATAATTAGAGATTCTGCAAAAGAATACGACAGTATCTCAGAAGAACAAGAGAAACAAGCTTTAGCTGAATTAACTGCTACGTGCCAGAATAAAGAACTTTTTATAACTGAGATAAAAAGAATAAAAAACGAAATTGAAAAAACAACTAAGGACAACGAGGAGGAGAAAGCAGCAATAAACACACAGACCAAAGAAATTGAGGATGATAAAAAAATAGAATCAAAAGATATTGATGTTTTTACTGTCTTAGATAAAAACATAGAGATTTCAAAAGAAAAAGTAGAGAAAGCCCGCGCTGTTTATTTTAAAGAATATAAAAAATGCGAAACTGAAGCCAAAAGACAATCTTTAATTGATAAAACAAGAAACTCTGTTTTCAATATTCTAGCTGGCGTTAAAAATATATTTTCTAAGAATAAGATTGAAACAAAAAAATCAATTAAAGTAGAAGAATATTTCACCAAAGAAACAAATCAGGCAAAAAAAGAGTATGACGAGGCCCGCAAAGAAATGGGCAATGCGATGTTTGAAAAACAAAAAGCCGTGCTAGTAAAAAAGGGTCTTTCTGGGGATGAGTTAAATAAAGCCCTACTTAATTATAAAAGTACAGAAATTTTATCTGAGACTATCTTAAAAGAAAGACAGAAACTAATAGACACAAAAGATATCCCTGTTAAACAAGCTCTCTGGAAAAGAATGTTAGATGGATATATTAAATTGCCCAAATGGCAAAAAATTGCCCTTAGCACTTCTTTGTTTATGGCGGCGGCAGCAGCAGGAATTGTCACAGGAGGAGCTTTTGCTGGATATGGATTAGCTCAAATGGCAGCCATGAAATTTGGGGCCAGCATGGCAATGGGTGCTGTCGTTGGTCACTCTGTTAAGGGAATTGATTTAATAAATCGGAAATCTGATTTAAATTTTGCTCAAGCTCAAGCGTCGGAAGAACTAAAATTAAAAGGAGAATTTGCAAGTGGCAATATTAACCAAACTGAATTTGAGGATAAATTACAATCACTAGAAGAAGAAAAGAAAAAAAGAGAAAGGAATAGGATGCTTTGGAAAGCTGGAGCCGGAATTGCAATTGCTGCCGTCGTTGGTTTCGTTGCATATGATGCACTTGGAAATGCAATAGGTCATCCTGTTGGCAGTGTTACCTCTGGAGTAGACGGGACAACTGGTCCTGACATTCCCCACTCGACAGTTGCTCCGATTGATAATATTCCTAAAATCATTTCACATGCAAATGTTGAAGCAGTCGCAGATCATGGACAAGGAGCCATCTCTACTCTTCGTGAGCTTCAAAACAATCTTAGAACTGAATATGGAGATGATTTAACTAATGCACCAGAAAGTGTTAAACATATTTTAAACACAGATGCCCATGATTTGGCTCGAGAATATGGTATGTATAAACCAGGTCAAAATGCCGAAAGTGTCTTAATTAAATCCGGTCAAAAATTTATGGTTGACCAAAATGGAAATGTTAAATTTGAAAACACTCTCCTTGAAAAAGGCTCTGAATTAAAAGGCACCGATGTCTACGAGGGAAGAATGGTTGATACTGACCAATCTGGAATTAAAATAGAAACTCCTGAACCAATTCCCCAGTATGATCCAACGATTCCAGAAGGAAGTGATAATCTAGGGATTAATGAACTTCTACAACACCAAACTGATCCAGACATTCCTGCACCACTTGATGAAACAAAGTTTGCTACTGATCCAAATTATGATGGAACAAAAGCTCCCGTTGAGCCCGACCAATCGGCAGTCGAAGATCAATCTGAATTAACAAAGCAAGAAATCCGCCAACTAGGAAGAGTTCACAATCACAACATTAATCATGTTTTCCCAAATAACTACGATGATAATACTTGGGAACATCTTAAAAACAATCCAGCTCACTCATTATTTAAATTAAACTCTGAAGAAATAAATCCTGAATATAAAGGTTTGGCCGATTACGAACACAAATTAAGTGCGGTAACAGGACTAAAACCAAGAGCCGCTGGAATATTTACTTCAGCTGAGTCTAATAATGAATTTATAGAGAGAGCTCTTAAGAAAGCCGCAGCATTAGGAAAATTGAAAGAGGTTAAATTATAAATTAATAATATAAATATATGTTTAATGAAATAAATAAAAATATTGTAATAACTCTTGGAATAAATAGTTTACCTGTCGAACAACAAAAAGAAGCTATGGAACGTCTTGGCTCAATCGTTTATCAAGAAGTCATGATTAAATCCATTGAATTATTGGAAGAATCGGATAAAGATGAATTTGAAAAATTGATTGAGAAAGATCCAAACCCAAATACAATGTTTGAATTTCTATCTAAAAAGATTCCTAATCTAAATGAAATAGTAATAGAGGAAGCGGAAAAACTAAGAGACGAGAGTGCTGAAATCATTGGTGACTTAGGTAAATAAACAAAAAATTCTCCCAAAACTTTTGGGAGAATTTTTTGTTTAAAAATGTTACAATCGTTTCATGCAATATCTTGAAAATCTAAACAATAAACAAAAAGAAGCGGTTATTTACACCAAAGGACCACTTTTAATCGTCGCGGGCGCTGGAGCTGGAAAGACAAAAACAATTACTCACCGTATTATTCATTTGATCCACCAAGGCGTTGATCCAAAATCAATTCTGGCTGTAACTTTTACCAACAAAGCTGCCAAAGAAATGAGAGATCGGGTGATGAAATTGTTGGAGGAGAGAGAACATGGGATTTCGGAGCCCGAGCGTAGCGAGGGTTTTGGTGTGCCTTTTATTTCTACTTTTCACTCACTCGGTGTCAACATCATAAAAGAAAATGCTCATCTCCTGGGACTGAATAAACATTTTGCCATCGTCGATGACACTGATAGCATGGCAATCATTAAAGAAGCCATGAAAATTCGCGGAATTGACCCCAAGCAACAAGAGCCTCGAAAAATTCGAAGTATCATTTCAAAAGCCAAGGGTGATTTTATCACTCAAGAAACATTTCGGCAAAATATTCAAAGTGCTCAACAAAGCATCATTTCAATGATCTGGCATGACTATGAACAAGCGCTCAAAAAAGAAAAGGCTCTCGACTTTGATGATTTATTGCTCGAGACGGTATTACTTTTAAAAAAATATCCGGCAATAAAACAACAACTCCGAGAGAGATGGGAATATGTTCACATCGATGAATATCAAGATACTAATGAAGTGCAATACGAACTGACAAAACTCTTAGTGGGGAAGGATGAAAATATTTGTGTGGTGGGAGATACAGATCAGAATATTTATAGTTGGCGTGGAGCAAACATTAAAAATATGCTGCACTTTGAAAAAGATTATCCTTCGGCTAAGATAATATTGCTTGAGCAGAACTATCGTTCAACAGGGAATATTATCGAAGCGGCCAATTCCGTCATTAAAAAAAATCAATACAGGGTTGAGAAAAATCTCTTTACCAAAAATGTCGTAGGGGAGACTATTAGTATTCACGAAGCATACGATGAAGTTTATGAAGCTGAGTTTGTGGCAGATCATATAGATGAATTATTAAAAGAAAACGAGGCAGAAAATATTGCCGTACTTTATCGGGCCAACTTTCAATCACGCGTTTTAGAGGAAGCCCTTTTAGGAAGACAAATTCCTTACCAAGTCCTTGGGGTAAAATTTTTCGAGCGAAAAGAAATTAAAGATTTATTGTCATATATTCGCGCTGCCTACAATAAAGAAAGTCTATCGGACATTAAAAGAATCATCAATACGCCAACTCGGGGGATTGGTAAGGTTACCTTAATGAAACTTTTTGCTAATCAGTTTACCGATCTACCACTTACTATGCAAGAGAAAATAAATAAATTTTATTTATTGCTTGGTGATATTAAGGATTTTTCTGATAGTAATAAACCATCAGAAATTATCAAATATGTTTTAACAAAAAGTGGCATTGAAGATGAACTCTCCCATGGCACAAGTGATGAGCAAGAGAGATTAGAAAACATGAAAGAGTTAGTCACACTAGCGACTCGCTATGATGGACTTGCCCAAGATGAGGGGTTAGAGAAATTACTAGAAGATGCCTCGCTCTCTTCTGATCAAGACACTTTAATGCACAAGAGTACAGGTGTCAGACTAATGACAGTTCATGCTTCAAAAGGTCTTGAATTTAAATACGTCTTTATCACAGGGCTTGAACAAGATCTTTTCCCTCATAATAAAAACGGGACAAAAAGCAAAGAAGACGCTGAAGAAGAAAGAAGACTTTTTTATGTAGCCATAACTCGGGCTGAGAAAAAATTATTCCTAACTTATGCCACATTGCGAACAATTTTTGGGATGAAACAAGTCAACACACCGAGCGAATTTATTTATGATATACCGCCACACTTAACTGAGTTTGAACATGGTCAATCAAAAGGTGGTGGAAAAATCGTTTACCTTTAAATTTATAAATCAGAATCAAATGCAAAAATACCACCTCTCTCGAGGTGGTATTTTTGTTTTGTAAAAAACCAATAAATGTTAAGATAGCCAAATGAATCATGTGGCTAAAAAATCGATGGGTCAAAATTTTCTCAAGTCAGAACCAGCCCTCAAAATGATGTGTGAGGCAGGGAGTGTTAATCCTACTGATACAATAATTGAAATCGGGCCCGGTAAAGGAGCACTGACTGTAAAACTTCTCGAGCGTGCCGGTAAGGTTATTGCTATTGAAAAAGATCGAGACTTAATCGAAACACTACAAGAGAGATTTGCTGTTGATATTAAAAATGAAAAACTTGTCGTCATAAATTCAGATATTCTTTTTTTTGATACTCGTAAATATGGATTAAAAGAGGGGGACTATAAAATAATCGCTAATATTCCTTATAACATTACAGGGGCAATAATTAAAAAATTTCTTTCTGAGGAAATCCAACCTTCTCTTATGGTTCTTCTTGTTCAAAAAGAAGTGGCCGAAAGAATCGTCGCTCGCGATAATAAAGAAAGTATCTTATCTCTCAGTGTTAGGGCATATGGAACTCCAAAATACATAATGAAAGTACATAAAAGATTTTTCTCACCATCTCCAAAAGTAGATTCAGCTATTATTGCAATAAATGGTATTTCAAATAAAAATTTTAAAGACAAAAATGATGAAAAATATTTTTTTAACATTATTAAGGTGGCCTTTGCTCATAAAAGAAAAGTTTTGCGTAAGAACCTTGAAAGCTTAGGATTAAAACAAGAAAATATCGATATGATGTTTGCCGAATTAAAAATTGATTCAAAAACTCGGGCGGAAGATTTATCTTTTCCTATTTGGATAAAAATAAAAGAATATTTAAATAAATAAATCTAGTATATTTTGATGATTGATTGTATAATACAAAGATATGAAACATTTCTTTGTCGCTTTTGTTATGCTTGTAAGCTTAATACTGTCAGTATTTAGTTTTGGAGTTGCCGATGCTAGCTTCACAAGTAGATTAACAAAAAAACTTACACCAACTAAACCAGTCTGGGGCAAAGTATTAATGACTCCAACTCCAGGAATTGTTTGTGCGGGTCTTGGTCAAACGATGGTTTTAAATAGCCAACTTGCCGGATTAAAGACTGCCGTTGATGGGGCGGTAAATTCTACTAATGGAATAGAAAGAACTTCAGCTGTTTTGGGAGGAATTTATAATATGCTACCGACATATGCATCTGATCCAACAAAGAGACCCATAATCGGTGGTTATGTTCTTGGATTAAATAACGCCATTCCCAATTTTTCACTTTGTAAAATTGGGACAGTTCCAATTCCTGTATTAAAAACAACGAGTACTTTTGGAGTATCAGGAGCTACTAAAATGATGACTCCGAAGTGGTCTGATTTAAAAACAGTTACCCCTGATTTGATTAAATCCGCAGGAACAACAGAAATTACAAATATTGTTGATGGAATGCCAGTAACTACAATAATAAAAAATTAAATAAGTATGAATAAATATCTCCCTAGCAAACAATTTATGTCCAGAATCATCATCCTCTTATTGGTGATATTCTTTGTCTGGGGAATCTTTCAAATAACAAAATTATTCACTAGGGATAACAAAAAGGAAAAAACAGAAAAAGTTTTAGTCGTCAAAGATTTAATTCAAAAAGATAGCAATGACAATGGAGTAGCTGATTGGGAAGAAGGACTTTGGGGTCTTGATCCATATAAGAATGGACCTGAAAATAAACAATTTATTTTAGCTAAACGATCCTTCT
Organism: Minisyncoccia bacterium; assembly: GCA_038219305.1. Taxonomy (GTDB): domain Bacteria; phylum Patescibacteriota; class Minisyncoccia; order Phycocordibacterales; family UBA9973; genus UBA8515. The sequence continues at coordinate 24,184 of JBBRJM010000003.1, forward strand.
TACAAAAAGATAACACGATAATTCATGAGACCGACGATACTCAATTAACAGAAAACGATGTTCTTTCGAGAGAATTATTTGCAACCATTATGTCTCTTGCTCAATCAAATAGTCTTAATCCCGATTCAATTCAATCCGTTTCAGAAGCAATTGGTGAGAACATTATCCCGGCTGATATTCCAGATATTTATACAAAAAATATGATCAAAATAGGAGGGACAGAAGCAGAATATTATCTCGCTTTTAATAAACTTGTTGAAAAATACAAAGATAAAGAGATGGGTAGTGAGCTTAGTTTTGTGGCCCAAGGACTTGGAAATAAAGATCCTCAAGCACTCTATCTTGCCAAATCAATGGCTATATTTTACCGAGAGTTTGGACAAACCTTAATTAAGACTCCGGCTCCAGCCTCTCTAGCCCCGATCAACTTAAGCCTCGCTAATAATTATGAAAAAGTTGCTCAAACAATTGAAGGTTTTTCTTTTGTCTTAACTGACCAAATAGCTGGGATGAGATCACTTATAAATTATAAAAAATATAGCGATGCAATAATTTCTGGCATCACAAAACTTTCCGATAATTTAGAATAAGTGATATAATAACAAAGTAATATATGAGAAACCAAACTATTCAAAGAGAGATATCGGGAATAATTATCGGGGTACTTTTTTCTCTAGCTATTATAAATCCAACTACTACTTTTGCAGAAACCAATGGATTAAATTGGGATAATCCAAACCAAAAAAATCCTTTTCAACTGGATGCTAAAACCCTAATTAACCCAAAAAATGCAATGGCTTTAGTGGGCTGTACGGGAATTATTGATACAGCAACTGATGCCGCAATGAAACTTGCCACAAAAGTTGTTTCACAATTACTTAAACTCGAAAAAACAGTTCCAGTCGCCGATAGTGCTGTAAGCAAAGAACTCAAAAAAAGCAACAGAATAACGGCTTGTTACAACGGTTTGGCTTACTCTTTAGCCCGTCAGCAATTAGTTTCAATGACTAGATCAACGATGAATTGGGTAAATACTGGCTTTAATGGCGATCCAATGTATGTTCGAAATATCACCTCACTAACGCGAAATATTGAAAGAGAAGTTGTAAATAGAGAATTAGAATTATTAAAAGATCCAAAAAATGTTCGAGATTATCCCTATGGTCGGGTATTTGCCGAGTCTCAAATCAGATCATATCAATCAATTGGAAATTTTGATGATTCAATGAAATCAGATTTAACTGGTTATTTGTCCGACGGAGCCACAATTGATAGTTTTTCGAAAAATTTTTCGGAAGGAGGTTGGGGAGGGTGGCTAGCTTTGACTCAAAAAGATCAAAATAATCCAATTGGATATAGTATCCAAAAAAGCCAACAAATTGACAATCAACAAGAAAAAGAAGTAACTGCGACAAAAGCTGAGCTTGAAAGAAATGGTGGGGTTCTCGACCAGAAAAAATGTGCCGAATATGCCAAGATTGTTATCAAAGGAACGGGGGGTTTAATGGATATGACAACGGCTGATCCTAAAAAATGTATCCGTTATGAAACTATAACTCCAGGTAGTTTAATTAAAGATAAAATCTCTAAATATCTCAACTCTCCGGAAACCCAGCTTGAAATGGCGGACTCATTAAATGAAGTTTTATATTCCATATTTGGTAATTTAATATCGAGACTTCAAAAAACTGGACTTGCTAGTTTATCTTCCAACACAGACGATTTCTCTGCCGTCTCGGAAGGCATTGGGGCCAATAGAATTATAGATGAAAATGGAAAAGATATTTCAAGTGGAAATATTGGAAGTGGTGGCTACGAAAACGAATCTTTTGATATAACAAAAGATTTAGGCGGGATCATAAAAGACCAAGAAAAATATATTGCAACCGTAGAGAAACTATTTCCACCACTTTCTAATGTTATGAGTAAGCTCGGAGAACTTGATTATTGTATCCCGGGTCCAAATCCCAACTGGCAGTTAAACTCAGCTTATACTAAAGAAGCCTACATCACATATCTAAATAGTCTTTCCGTTGCTGGGTCTGAAAACAGCAATAGGAAATATCAAGTTTTAAAACCTTCCGATAATGACCCTGATGTCACAGACGGACAGAGAAATGTATTTACTAATTACTTAGATGGGATTAATGATGAGCTGACTCATTTTTGGTCTTCACTTAAAGATAGTTGGTATTTTAGCAGAGACGGATTTGAAACTGAATACAAGAAGAATGCTTCGCAATCCGATCTAATCTCAAGAATAGCCCAAGGTAGAACAACGGAAATCGATTCAACAGAAGCGGAATATGCTCAAATTGCTGATTTAGAGTATGGGTACAAGAGCCCAATGCAAACGGAGTTGATCAGTAATCCTAACACCGGAGAGGTTCTTGGTCAAAATCCAAAATTCTTAGCGATGTCGCAAACCGGTTTAAATATTACGAAAAATATTATGGCTTACTATGAAAGTATCTCTGAAATGGAAGTATCTTATCAAGATCGAATAATCGAAACTCGTTCAAATATTTATAAACTTAATAAAATTAAGATAAAGGTAGATATTATTGTTCAAGCGGCCGAAAAACGCCGAGCCGAAGCTCGAGCAACTGCTGGACTACCAGCCTTTACTAAAGAGTGTCTTGCCAATGAGAAAACAATTATAACGCAATAATATTATGGAAAATAAACCTAAAAGTAAAGCATTCATTATAACCTTCATCATAGTCATCGCACTATTGTTCGGCGGTTATTTACTTTTGAGAAATAGTGGTTCATCAGAAACAAAAGGTCAAACTACTATCGGAAAAATATTTGCTCCACTTTTAGGGACAGCCAAAGAAAAGAAGTTGACTCCAATAAATAATACCGATCCAACAACAGACACAACAATCACAGTTGATCCAAACCTCTCACCTACCTCAGGATCTGGTGACGATATAACTGGTATTAATAATCAAGAAGGACTCCCTGGAGGCGATTTAGAGGTGGGCAATTTAGATAGTGGAGATTTATCTTTTAATAATTTAAATTCACTACCGAGTCCAAAATCAAGCTCAACAATTAAACCATCAAAAAACGCGGGTGGAATAGCTTCTGCTGGGAAAGGTACTTTAACAGGATCAGATAGTAAGATAACCGTCAAAGAAAGTCTTTGTCCAGTTGATGATCCTTTGACAAATTATTTTACTGATCAAGAGAAAAAAGATCTTGATAATTATCTTCGTCAATTTTATCTAATCGCTCCAACCATCAGAACAACTGATGACATATTGATCGCTGAAAATGAAATATTAGAGAACACTTCTTTCGGAGGCAACAATGGCCAGCTTGAACAATTAATCGCTGATTGTAATAAACAAAAAGCCGATCCTAGTTACACCGGACCTCAAATAGTTAAAGATAATCCTTATTATCAAGGAAATAGCCCTTATGAAAGAGATACTTATTTGCCAAATTCGATTCCAAAGTCAGTCACTCATGGGCAGTCAACATTTATGGGAAAAACATATGAATCAATAGATCCAACAAAACAGAGCTTCAATCTTTTTGAGAAGCTTTTGTATATTTGGTAGAGGGATTAATTATCAATTATATTGGATTAATTTGAGATTTAATTTAAAAAAATTGATATAATATTGGCAGAATTAAGAATTAGTGTTTATAAATAAATTCAAGATTTAAATTTTTAATTTATTGAAAAATTTTCAGAAGAAAAA
>JBBRJM010000004.1:0-26031 GCA_038219305.1 Minisyncoccia bacterium
TGGAACATTAGCGGTTGGTTCACTTGCAAAAGTTTCTGATCTTGGAGGTCTTGCCACTGCAGCAAATGTTACTTCAGCTACTTCAGGTCTTGCAACAACTGCTCAACTTACTTCCGCAACAAGTCCACTTGCAACAGCTGCTGGGATTACGGGACTTAATCTAACAGCTGCTGCAATTCAAGCTAAGACAGATACAATTAATTGGGCAAACATTACAAGTCTACCAACTAATGTATGGGCATATTCAAATCGTTCATTAACAACATTCGGAACTCTTGTGTCTGATATTTGGAATAACACAACTAGAACGTTAACATCGATTGGAAGTAATTTTGCCTCAGATATCTGGAATAATCCAACGAGGACATTAACATCTCTCACTCTTTCATCTCAAAGTCCTTGGGTTGTGACCGTGTCTAATTTCCCAACAATAACCGTTGGTGATAATTATTTAGCAACAGTTACAACAAGCTATAATGGTACAGTTACTGATTCGTTAAATGTACCGACTGTAACTATTTATGATCCTAATCGTAATGTAGTTGTAGCCAATGTTCCGACAACTAGAATAAGTGTTGGTACGTATAACTATTCATACACAACCGCTCCAACTGCTACCGCTGGTGTATGGGAAAGTATATTCTCGGTTAATGTTGAAACAAGTAAAACATTACCCGGGAATGATTATTGGACAGTTGTAGATGCTAGTCCTCAAGTGATAATAAATAGTATCACTGATAATGTTATACCTCAAATATCTGCTAATATAACCATAACAAACGAAGGAAGTGGTTTATCGGGTTATGAATATCAATATGAATGGTGTGTTGTATCAAATGAGAATAATCCTTGTGGAGGAGGTGATGATATCTTCTATGCTGAAGCAGCTAAGTTTATTAATGCCCAAGAAGATTGGAATACTAATTTAACTGCGAGTGTTCCTAATATCGGCAAATATTATTTTAAAGTAAAGGTTTATTATGGAATAGAAAATTCTTATGCTTCCCGATCTTTTATTGCTACGGTTGATTCTGGCGGTGGAGGAGGTGGGGGTGGAAGTGGAGGTGGAGGTGGAGGAGGTGGAAAGGTGTCAACCTCAGATATTGGTAAATGCGGAAGATCAGACTTTAATTGTGATAAAAAAGTAAATTCGATAGATTTCTCAATACTTTTATATTACTGGAAATCAATCTCGCCATTTAAAAATGAAAAAGTAGATGTTAATAAAGATAATAAGGTTGATTCAGTCGATTTTTCAATTTTGTTATATGATTGGGGAAAGAATTATTAGTTAAATTATTAGTTAAATTATATAAATATGAAAAAATATATATTGAGTTGTTTTGTTTTGTTCTTGTCTTTTGTTTTTATTCCTAGTGATGTTTCAGCTGCAAATATTTATTTTGAAACAACAAAAAATAATGTTTCAGTTGGAGATACTTTTATTGTAAGTGTAAAAATTGACGCAGAAAAGACAAAAATAAATAGTGTTGAAGGGGATATTATCTTAGAAAATAATAAAGAAAATTTAATAGTTAATGATTTTAGTTTGGCAAAATCTATTTTTAGTCTATGGCCTAGAACTCCATCCTTATCAAAAGATGGAAACACTATTTCTTTCGTAGGAGGAGTACCTGGTGGTTTTGATCTGGATAAAGCAATTTTATTTAATATTGTTTTACAAGCCAATAAAGAGGGTGAAATAAAAATTACCCCTCAAAATTTAGCTGTTTTTTCTAATGATGGAAAAGGAACAAGAGTTCCACTTACCGTCGGAAATTTAGATATTAAGGTTTTATCTAAAAATGAGGCAATAGCTTCAAGTAATGAATGGTCAAGTTTAGTAAATGGAGATAAGATTAATCCAGAAAAATTTGACATTGTAGTTGGTAGAGAACCAACTTTATTTGAAGGCAAAAGATTTGCTTTTTTTACGGCAGTAGATAATCAATCAGGTATTAGCTACTATGAAGTTTCCGAAAATGATAGTCCTGCGATTAGAAGTGGGAGTATGTACGTTCTCTCTAATCAAGATGACAAAGTTACTCCTATATTGAAAGTTACTGCTTTTGATAAGGCTGGTAATGAAACTAGTACAGTTTACAAAAATCCAGGCATAATGATTTTTGGATTTTCTATTAATTTTTTTATTATTATTATTTTAATAATAATAATTTGGATCATTTACAAAAAGATAATTAAATTAAAGAAAGTAAAAGATAGCAAGAATAATGTTTTATAAATCAGATAAATCAATATCTAAAGTAGTTTCTTTTGTAGCCATATTAATGACTGTTTGTTTAGTATTTACTCATAAAACTTATGCGGCAAGTATGTTATTGGTTCCAGATACTCATACTGTTTCTGTTAACAATATTATTTCAGTAAAAGTTTTAATAAATACAGAAAATAAATCAATAAATAATATGGATGCCAATATTCAGTTCCCATTAGATTTATTAGAGGTTGTATCTGTTATTAAAAATTCATCTATTTTTACTTTGTGGGTAGAAGAACCAAGTTTTTCTACCCCCCCAGACAGTATTACTTTTAATGGGGGTCTTCCGACTCCAGGATATAATGGTCAAAGTGGTTATGTGGCTACTATTAATTTTAAGGCTAAAAAACAGGGAACAGCATCAATTATTTTTACAGATGGAGCAATAAGAGAAAATGATGGCATGGGGACAGATGTTACTTCTGATAAAAAAGGAACAACTATAATTATTCTACCTTATAAAGGAGCGATAACCACTGAAGAAATTATAGCATCAGATAAATTACCTCCATCACCAATTATTACTTCAATAGAAATGTCAGACCCAGAAATGTGGTACTCACTAAATAAGGCGACATTTTCCTGGAATTTACCTGAAAAGGTGACTGCAGTGCAGATACTATTTGATCATTCACCAGAATCTACTCCGACGATAATTTATAACACTCCCATTAAGGAGAAAGGAATAACAGATCTAGGTGATGGAGTTCATTATTTACATGTTCGGTTTAAAAATAGTGCTGGTTGGGGAAAAACCACTCATCGAAAGATAAAAATGGATACGACTCCACCAATAATTTTAAACGTAGCATCCTCAATTACAAAAGATGAATTAATTTCTCTTAAAATTAATTCTAAAGATTTAACTTCTGGTGTCAATAAATACAAAATATCTGTAGATGGAGTTTCAATATTAGAAACAATTGCAAAAGATGGTAATTCAGAAATAAATTTACCTCACATGAATAGTGGAAATCATGAAATTAGTGTTATTGTATATGACAAAACAGGAAATTTAAGTGAAAAGATATTCACGACTAAATTTCCTAAAATAAAAGCACCAGAAATTACTAAATATACAGAATCAATAATAAAGGGACAAAAGATTGAAATTTCAGGAACCTCTTACCCCAATACAAATGTAAGAATTTGGCTACAACTAGAAAACAATGATCTAAAAAGTTATATTATTAAAACTCTAGACGATAAAACTTTTTCATTTACAAGTGATTCAATTGATAAAACTGGGCTAACTTCATTTTGGGTAGAAGTATTAAGAACAAATACAAATGATGCTATTAGTCCATCGTCTGATAAGTATTTTGTTGTAGTAAATAAAACTCCATTTGTTAAAATTAGTCTTGCTACTATTGAGATTTTAACTTATGTGATACCTATTTTCTTATTAATAGTTCTTCTTATTTATTTAATTATTCATGCCTACCATAGATTGAAGAAAATGAGAAGAAAATTAATAGTAGATTTAGAACAAACAGAAAGTGAATCTCATAAAATATTTAAAATCTTAAAAGAAGATGCTAAACATAGTCTTAAAATTATTGAAGAGAACGAATTAAATAAAAAACTTTTAGATAATGAGAATAAAATATTAAATAAATTATCAAAAGATATAGAAGAAGCCGAGGAATATTTTACTAAAAGAATTGAAAGTATTGAGAAAAAAGATTTATAATGTATAATATTAATATAAATAAAATATGAAAAATATCTTACGAATAATATTGTTTATGGTGATACTCATTGGGAGTGCTTTGTTATTTCGGTTTTGGGCTCTGAATAATTTTAATTTAGCTTTTTCTGATTTAAATAATGAGAGTTTTCCATCAAATTTTCCTAAAACTGCAGTTTCTGATATAGAGACAATTCCGATAATTGAAGTAATGGCGCCTGAAATTATATCGGAAGAAGTATATTCTGATAATAAAATAATAAAAGATGAGAGTAAGGATATTAATAAAGAAGAATTAAAGGATATAAATTTAACTTTTACTTCTCCTTCTAAAGATGCTAATTTATATATTGGTTGTAAATATCAGATATCATTATCTTCTTCTGCTATAATAAAATCTATTAATTTATCTCTTTATGATTTTGGAACTAGACAATCGCAAGGCCCAGTTTCAAGTGGTATTTCTAGGAATAATACAGCGGACGATATTAAAAATATTGAATGGAAAGTTGGGGGTGTCTGGCCTGGAAAGTATTTTATTTCAACTTCAGATGTAAACGGGCAAGAGCTAAATAAAAAAAGTTCAGCTTTTAACATAATTAAAGTTCCAGAAAATATAAATAAAACAAATATTGAAGAATTTTGTAAAAATAATTAATTTTTTAATCCTCCAATTCCTCGTGGCTTGCCACGAGGTTTAAGCAAAGGAAAGTTTGAAAACCTTGGTTTTCAAGATATTTTAGAGCGAATCTTCTAAAGGGTACCAAGTCAATTTTGCGGAGAGTTTCATTTTTTTACTCATTAAAATTTCATTACAATATAAGGAACGGCCGTTCCTTATATTGTAAATCTTAATCGTTAAATTCTATAATACACGTAATTGATTTTCTTTTTATGCATCATTTATTCATTCTTTATTTTCTCTGTTGGCCAAGCTTGTTAATGAAAGACAATTATTATAACACCAATAGCTTCGAATAAATTTAAAGTTTTATATATTTTACTTCAACTATTTATTTTTATCTAATTTATGTGTAATAAAATAATAGGGAATTAAAACAAAGATTGCTCCGAGAGTGTCCATTAGCATATCTTTTTGAGCATCCCAAATATCGCCTTGTGATCCTAAAAAAGCTACACCTGCACTTCCGCCATAAGTTACGGCATACCACCATTCTATCCACTCATAACAAACAGCAAGCGTTGTCATTGCAAAGAGAGGGAATAGATATAAAACCCACTTACTAGTTATCAATTTCTTGTATGATAAATACTCAATAATAGGAATAGCATAGAAACCAACACAAAAATGGCCGACTCTATCATACATATTTCGTTCAAATCCAAAGAGGTTATTAAACCAGTCAAAAGGGACAAGTTCAAAAGTATAAAATCCGCCGATAGTATGTATAAACAACAAGAAACTTATTGATATATATGCAAAATTTGAAAAGCGAATCTTTTTCAAATATAAAATAAAAAAAGCAGAAGCGAGAAGAAAAATAGGTATATTTTCTGCCCACCAGACAGCTCTGTCATATGGATTAATAGCACAAATAGTAAATAATAAAACATAACCAACAAACAGGATCTTTGGCAGTAAATTATTGTTATTCATACTATATATATTACCATTTTAATTATAAAAATATATAAAAGAATCCGTTTGATTTTGTAAATAAAAGGATTTTTTATAGAAGGAAGGTTAAAAAATAAAATTCATCGTACTCTTGTATTTTGCTAGCAAATTTAAAAAAAATATATATTGGTTGTCATAATCTTATTTCAGTAATGATTTAATCTCAATTTCAACAGTTATATCCTAAAAATATCTATTACTATATTTTGCCGATGTTTTTATTTTAGCAAAATAAAATGTGAGCTTATTTACTTAAGAGATCTCAGTTTACTCCTAAATGAGTTGGGGTTCAATTAAATACCTGCCTATCTTACTGTATATATTTTTTAAAAGTTTAAAAAAGTGAAACAATTGCTGCCACGGAAGTTATACTCATTAAGATAATAGTTACCCAGCCAATTGATTTTTGAAAGACGGAATTCTTATAATGACCCATAATCTTGTGACTACTACTGATACGGACGATAAAAATAATTACAACTGGTGCTATAATCCCATTAACAATGGCCGAATAAATTAGAGCTTTAATCGGGTGTAGGCCAATAAAATTAGTGACAATTCCAATTAAGATTGAGATGATGATTATAGAGTAAAAAGCGCGAGCTTTTTGAAACTTACGATATAAACCTTCCTTCCAACCGAAACTCTCCGATATGGCGTAAGAGGTCGAACTAGCTAATACTGGCACCGCCAAGAGGCCTGTACCGATAATTCCGATTGAAAATAAAAGTGTTGCCATACTTCCAGCAAGAGGCAGTAATGCTTTAGCTGCGTCGCTAGCAGAGTCTATGTTCGTGATACCATTAACAAAGAGGGTATTGGCACTGACTGCAATAATGAAGAACATAACGGTGTTTGAGAGAAACATTCCCGTCCAAATATCTGTTCGCATTTTTTTAATTTCAACCAGATTTGTTCCGCGACGAGAGTGTACAGTTAGTTTACCTTCTTCAATTTCTTCTTCAACTTCTTGTGAAGTTTGCCAAAAAAATAGGTATGGGGAAATAGTTGTTCCAAGGATTGCTGTGACGAGTAAAATTTGTTCTTTTGAAAAAGTGATATGAGGAATAAAACTATGGTGAAGTAGAGCCGACCAATCCATGTCAATTATAAAACCAGTAATGATATATGAAAATAGAGTGATGACTAGCCACTTTAGGTAGCGAGCGTATTTTTTATAAGGAATAATTATTGGTAGAGTTAAACAAAGTAGCCCAATAAAAATTACTAAAAAAGTAAAGGATAATTGAGGTTTAATCAGTTGGACGGCCTTAGCCATGGCTCCTAGGTTGGCTCCAATATTAAAAGTATTGGCTACTAATAGAAGAACCGTGACTATTTGTAGGATTTGTTTTTTGTATAAATGCTTGATATTGGAAGCCAGTCCATTACCAGTCACAAGTGCGATCCGGGCACACATCTCTTGAATAGTAATCATAAATGGTAAGGTCCAAACTGCGAGCCAAATCAGTCCAGTTCCAAACTGAGCTCCTGCTTGTGAATAAGTTGCAATCCCAGATGGATCATCGTCTGCCGCACCAGTTATTAGTCCGGGGCCCAGTTTCTTGATATAATCTTCTCCTTTCTCAATATATTTTCCGCCTTTTTCTAAAATTGATTCTCTTTTTATTATTACCTCTTCTTTTAATAATAAAGACTCTTTCTTTTCTATTAATTTTTTTTCTTCTATTAGTATATTTTCTTTTTCTAAAAGTGATATATTTCTTGGAATTGGAATTTTTCTAGGTAAATCTTTTTGGTTTTTCATAATATTTATACATTATACTATTTTATTTGAATTTGATACAATGTAATAACAATTATGTCATTTTCTAAACCGAACAAAATTCAATTAATAAAGTATTCTCCTCCTCCACCTGATTTGGCGACTTTAGGTAAGGTGGATCCTTCGGAGGTTGTTTTCTTTGGAAGAACTAATTATGTCGCAGCCTTGGAAGAAAAAAAATTCGTTTTTGGTATTAAGAGAATTGACCGTCGTCGTCATATGTATATAATCGGTAAGTCAGGTGTTGGTAAATCAAAACTCCAAGAACTAATGGTTCGTCAGGATGTGGCTTATGGTCAAGGTCTTTGCATTATTGATCCCCACGGCGAGTTGATTGAAGATATTTTAAATTTCATTCCTGAAGATCGAATTGAGGACGTCTGTATTATTGACCCAGGAGATATTGAATATCCTTCTTCATTTAATCCACTTGCTAATATTGATCCGACTTTCAAACATCAATTAACTCAAGGTTTGATTGAGGTTTTACGTAAGCAGTTCGGAGCTAATTGGACTCCTCGTCTAGAACACGTTTTTCGCTTCACGGTTTTAGCTCTCCTGGATTATCCATATGCTACGATGCGTGGAATGATCAGTATGCTAACCGATCGAAATTACAGACAGAAAGTTGTTGAATATATAGAAGATGATATGGTTAAACGCTTCTGGGCTATTGAATTTGCTGATTGGTCAGAAAAATTTGATACCGATGCTATTATTCCGCTTGTTAACAAGTTAGGACAATTTCTTTCTGATCCAATGTTGCGCAATATTTTTGGTCAAAAGGAAAATAAAATTGATATCGAACAATTAATGAATGATCAAAAAATTCTTTTGATTAATTTATCGAAAGGTAAAATAGGAGAAGAGAATTCATCATTTTTTGGTTCGATGTTTTTGACTAAAATTAAACAAGCTGGTATGGCTCGGGCCAAGCTTGATCCGAAAGATCGAAATGATTATTACTTGTATGTTGATGAGTTTCAGAACATTGTGACTGACACCTTTGAAAATATTCTTTCCGAATCTCGAAAATATGGGATCAACCTTGTCATTGCGCATCAATATTTTGGTCAACTCTTACCAAAAGTTCAACAAGCTGTGCTTGGAAACATTGGCTCGATTATTTCTTTCCGAGTTGGAGGAGACGATGCCACAAGATTAAAACCTGAATTTGCACCTATTTTTGATGTTAAGGATATGATTAACTTGGGCGTTGGTGAATTTTATATAAAAATGACTATTGATGGAGAAAGTTATGATCCATTTTCAGCTGAGACATTGAGAGTTATGCCACCGACTCATCCCTCATATAGAGAACGAGTTTTAGAAGCGTCGCGTCGAAAATATTCCATTCCGGCCGGTGAAGCTCAACGCCTAATCGAAGAAGAAGAATTAACTATTATTCGAAGCGCCCAAGAAAAAGCCGCTATTTCTGCCAATAAAGATGAGGAACAATTAATCGATAATGATAGTGATTTGAGTAAAAATCATTCCAACAACGTGTCGAATGAAAAAGGTGGTGAGCCACTAATATAATTGGACAAATCATCAACTCTTTTTATTCTAGATTTACAAATCTGGAATTAATGCTACTATTATATAGCAAAGGTCGAAATTATGAAGGCTCCGGACCTATCCCGGAGAAAGTAACTATTTTTATATACTATGGTATTTATTTATACAACCTGTGAGAAAATGGAAGAAGCTGAGGAATTAGGAGGTCTCATGATAGAGAAGAAAATTGCTGCATGTGTTGATTTTTGGCCCATTACTTCTTGTTACAAATGGGAAGGTTCGATGAAATGTGTTTCGCAAGTAATGCTTTTGATCACAACATTTGAATCCAAATTAGAAAGTATTAATGAAATCATCTCGCAAAATCATACCTACAGCATTCCATTGATTGCCGGAGTTGATGTCAGAAGAATTAATCATCCTTATAAAGAATGGATGATGGAAGAGATTTCTTAATAATTGATTATAATAAGTAAGAAATATTATTTTTTGGAATTTTTGTTTGTAATAATAATAATTATATAAATAAAATTAACTTTTAAATATGAAGAATAGAATTAGAGTAATCTTTTTACCTGGAAATGGGGGAGACGGGAATACTTCCTATGGTTGGTTTCCTTATGTTAAAAGTGAATTAGAAAAATTGAATTGTGAAGTTTATAGTCCACTATATCCAGATGGAGTTTTGGCTCGGAGTGATTATTGGTTACCTTATCTTGATAAATTTTACCCCGATTTAAATACCATTTTAATTGGTCATTCTTCTGGGGCCGTGGCTGTTATGCGGTATTTAGAGAATAATAAAATTCTGGGGTCTGTTTTAGTTGCGCCGTATTATACAGATCTCGATCTTCAGAGTGAAAAACAAAGTGGTTATTTTGAAAAACCTTGGGAGTGGGAAAGTATCAAAAATAATCAAGAATGGATCATTCAATTTTCATCAATTGACGACCCCTTTATTCCAATTGAAGAAGCTCGATATTTGAATAAAAAATTAAATACTGATTATTATGAATTAAATCAAGGTCATTTTATGGGTAATACTTTACCTGAGTTAATAAATGCATTGAGAAATAAAATGGTCTGAAATTTGAGAAACAAATTTCAGACCATTTTATTTCTTCAACTTGTCATACCCTTTATTTAAGTTTTGCTTCCTAGCAGTAATCTTTTCAATTTTTTTATTTATCCCTTTATAATTTAGAAGAATCAAGGTATACTATATCTAATATATGGTCCCGTTAGAAACCGCGGTCGCAGTGGAAGATGGGATATTCAAATATATTTATTTGTTAATTTTTAAAAAGGTTTAGTCTATTTTTAAATTATAGACAGCGATCTACTTCTAACGGGATGGAAAAAGAAATGCCCCACAATCGAGATATTACTTATTTTGCTAAAACGAATTTTCGAAGTAGCAATACGGTTTTTGGTATTAAAAGAAAAGATCGCCGTCAGCACATGTATATCTTGGGAAAGTCCGGAACTGGTAAATCAGTCCTGATGTCTAATTTGATTGTTCAAAATATTCAAAACGGGGAAGGAGTTTGTGTAGTTGATCCGCATGGTGAATTAGTTGAAGAAATAATTAATCTTATCCCCGAGCATCGGATGAAGGATGTCATCTATTTCAATCCAGCCGATGCCGATTTTCATATTGGATTTAATGTTATTCAAATTGATGATCCGAAATATAAACACTTGGTGGCATCTGGTTTGATGGGAATATTCACAAAGATTTGGGCTAACGCTTGGAGTTCTCGTATGGAATACATCTTAAACAATGCCATCTTAGCCCTCCTTGATACTCCCGGAACGACACTTCTTGGTATACCGCGTCTTCTAGTTGATAAAGATTATCGGCAAATGATTATTGGTAACTTGAAAGATCCGGTGGTTAAAGCTTTTTGGGTTCATGAATATGAACAATGGCGTGAGCAGTTTCGTAATGAAGCCATCGCTCCGATTCAAAATAAAGTCGGACAATTTCTTTCGACATCCATAATACGAAATGTTGTTGGTCAACCTAAATCAACAATTGATATTTTTAAAATAATGAATGAAGGAAAAATTTTCCTAGTTAACGTTTCCAAGGGACGTATTGGTGAAGATAACTCAGCACTCTTGGGTGGTATGATTATTACCAAAATTCAGCTTGCTGCCATGGAACGTGTTCGTATTCCTGAAGAAGAGCGAAAAGATTTTTATCTATATGTCGATGAATTCCAGAACTTTGCGACAGATTCCTTTGCTAATATTCTTTCTGAAGCTCGTAAATATCGTTTGAATCTAACAGTAGCCCACCAATATACAGCTCAGCTTGAAAATAAAGATGGTTCAAAAGTGCGCGATGCTGTCTTTGGCAACGTTGGGACAATGATCATTTTTCGAGTTGGAGCTGATGATGCTGACTTTTTGGAAAAAGAATTTGAGCCAGAATTTATGGCTCAGGATCTAGTGAATTTACCGAACTACAATATTTATCTTAAACTAATGATCGATGGAATAACGAGTCGACCTTTTTCAGCAACAACTTTACCACCAATTAAAATTGACTTATCACTTGGAATTAAAGACAAAATAATTGAATCTTCACGAAAACTTTTCACTCGACCTAGAAAAGAAGTTGAAGATGAAATTTTGAGGTGGAGTGGAATGCTCCAAGTAGGAGAAGGTGAAGCAAAATACAAAGCTGATTGTTCAAACTGTAGTAAGTCAACCATGGTTCCTTTTGAACCAAAAGAAGGCCGACCAGTTTATTGTAAAGAATGTATGTTTAAAATTAAAAGTGGTGAATTAAAACCCGAACAAGGTTTCGTTGCTTCGCGTTCAGCTCGTCAAGATGAGAAGGTTTCGACTGAACCACTTGCGGCTCTTGGAATTGAATTTGAATTAACTGGTGTTAAAAATCCGACGCAAAATCATCAACCGATTTTCAAAAATAATAAAAATGAAATTCCTCGTCCGGTTTTAGCTGTTGCACCTTCAACTTCTCGTTCGAATCCAAGCAGTGGTTTAAATCCATTAAAAGTTTCTAATTCGAACCGTGATTTAGGGCCAGAAAAATCTCATTCGACATTTGTGAATCACCCAGAAGTCAGGAAACACTCAGGTCCATCACCACTCTTACGTGGCTTACTCGAAAAAATTGGGTTTGATAATAATAAAGAGAAAATTTCTGATCATAAAGATCTTAGTGAATATAAAGCCCCCCATATAGAACCAATTTCACTCTTAACACTCAAAAATAAAGAGACTAAAAATATTCCTATTAACCCGGTAAATATTAAAGAAGCATCCGAAGAGAAGAAAGCACTTCTTAAAGATTTATTTGCAAAAAAAATTGAGAAAAATGCATCAATTATAGATATAAATAAAGATAACAAGAGAGCTGATGAAAAACCAAAAAATACAGAATCAGTTTCGACCACCAATTTAATAAAAAAAGAAGAAGTTAAAGAAGTTATCAAAAATGAAATTAAAGAAAAAGAAAAAAGCGACATTCTAGTTCCAAGTTTTTTGCAACCTAAATTAGTTTCAGGTGATACAGATACAAAAAAAGATGAATCAGTGGCTCAATCAAATAGTAATATCAAAGATAGTAATCAAGGTGTTAAAAATGATGTTCAAACAAAAAGTGATTCGTGGCAAAAGAGAAAAATAAAAAAGGAAGTCCCAGAGGATGTCCTTCGCAAGGTCTTAGAATAATTTATTAATTTTATGAAATTTATAAATAAGCTAAAAATCTATCCAATTTATATTGTCGTAGGTTTTTTAGCTTGGACAGGAATTGCGCAAGCGGATTTATCTATTAATGAAATAATGTATGACGGTGCTGGAGCTGATATTGATTGGTTAGAGGTTTACAATAGTGGCACAGAGGATGTTGATCTAACAGCCATTAAGCTTATGATTAGCAATTCAACTTCCAATCATGAAATTAATGGTCAAAATGGAGCAAAGAATATAAAGCCTGGCGGTTACGGCGTGATAGTTGTTAATTCTCAATTATCCGACTTTACTAAAGTCTGGCAAGGCTCGTCGTCAATTTTTACTTCGGCTTTCTCCCTACCTAATTTACAAGATGATACCTCGGCTAGTATCTCAATCAATAAAGGCGATAAAAATGCGCCAATTGATTCTGTAACTTATTCAAAAGAGAATGGCGCCAGTAATAATGGTCAGTCACTACAATTAATTGGAACTAACTGGCAAGAATCGATGCCGACTCCGAATCGAGAGAATTATCTCAATCAAGTAAATAATGAGTCTATCGAAACTGACAATCAAAATATGACAACTTCTACTACTAGTTCAACTTCAAAAAGTGCCACTAGTACGAATTCTGTTAATAAAAAAGAAATAGTTGAAGAATTAAAAATATTTACTAAAATTATTACGCATAATGTTGTGGTGGCTGGCGTTTCTTTTGATTTTGAGTCCGAAACCAAAACTAATCGCAATACAACCTTAATGACGGGACGCTATGTTTGGAATTTCGGTGATGGAACGAAAAATGAATTTGTGAATGCTAATCTATTTTCTCATATTTATTATTATCCCGGAGAATATTTAGTGAATCTATTTTATTATGAATCAAAGGGTAGTTTCAAGCCAATAGCGACAGATCGTCTGGTGATCAAAGTTTTATCACCGTCGGTTGCTATTTCGTCAGTCGGTGGCCTATTAGATCCTTATATTGAGCTTGAAAACAAGTCAGTATATGAGTTTAATTTATCTGGGTGGACTATTTCGTCGATGAATCATTATTTTTTTATTCCAGATCAAACATTTCTCCTTCCTAATAAAAAAATAAAATTGTCTCATCTTGTAACAGGTTTTAATCAAAATGATCTTAGCTATTTAATGATAAAAAATCCAGCAGGGGAGATTGTTGATAATTTTCCAAGGTTAGTTGTTCAAACTGGAAAAATTCCAGTATCCAAAATTAGTAGTCAAAATAAAATAATTACTCGAACTATTCCCGATACACCCCAAGTTGTTTCTCTGAAAGAGATGAATAAAGAGAAAGAAGAAACTAACGTCATTGATCTTTCTAATCTTTCGGCTAATTCTTCAAGTACGGCAATTAAGATTCCAAACCAGATATATTCACTAGTTGGTCTACTGGTCATAATTATTATAGCGATGGTCTCATTTATATTTATTAAAAAAACTAAAGATATTGCTCAAAACGATGATAAGTCAATTAAAGCTGATGATTTTACGATTGTCGAATAGCTTTGTTAAAATATAATTTCTGGTACAATTGGCAAATGAAGAATAATTTACCCAAACATCCCAAAGATACTTCCTGGAATAAAGTCTCGACTTGGTATGATGACTTACTAAAAAATGACGATAGCTATCAAGCTAAGGTTATTTTGCCAAATCTCCTCCGAGTTCTTAATTTAAAAGAAAGGGAAATCATTTTTGATTTAGCTTGTGGCCAAGGGTATTTTTCTAATATCTTTTTGAAAAGTGGGGCAAATGTTATCGCTTCTGATTTATCTAAAAATTTAATCGAAACTGCCAAGAAAAACTATCCAAAAGAAATTTCATTCTATGTTTCTCCTGCACATCGTGCTCAATTTTTAAAAGATGAATCAGTCGATACTGTTGTTATTGTTTTAGCCATTCAAAATATTGAGAATGTCAGTGAAGTTTTTGCTGAATGCTCTCGTGTTTTAAAACCAAAAGGCCGAATAGTCATGGTATTGAATCATCCAGCCTTTCGTGTTCCGCAAGGAAGTGATTGGTATTTTGAGAACGGATTACAATTTCGAATCGTCAGCCAATATCTTTCGGAATCTAAAATTTTTATAGACATGACTCCGGGCGAGAAAAATCCACGTAAGAAAATTAAAACAATTACATTTCATCGTTCGCTTCAATATTATATGAAGTTGCTTTCGAAAAATGGCTTTGCCATCACGCGACTTGAAGAATGGATTTCTCACAAACAAAGTCAGATTGGACCAAGACAAATCGCTGAAGACAAAGCCCGCAAAGAGATCCCGATGTTTATGTGTTTGGAGGTTAAAAACATTAAATAAAAATAATTAATTAGAATCAAATATATTATTTAATTTTTTGAAGTATCTTTGGAATATTCTTAAAATCTTTCAGTAGTGTAGCCCGTAAGCTCCCATTGTATAGTGCTGCCGCAGGATGATAGAATGGCATGAATGTTTGTCTGCCTAATTCTGGTATCTCTTTTATTATAAGTTTGCCGTGAATGGAGCCGATTTTTTACAAAGGAAAAAATCGGCTCATTGCATGTCGGCCTAATAGAATAATTAATTTAGGTTTAATTATTTCTAACTCATTCATTAGCCATTCGTTACAGGCTTCTTTCTCATCAGGCAGAGGATCTCTATTATTTGGTGGACGGTATTTTACAATATTTGTAATATAAATATTTTTGCGTTCCATTTTTATTTTATCTAGCATTTCATCTAAAAATTTTCCCGCTGCTCCAACAAAAGGTTTACCCCCTTCATCTTCTTTTTTACCTGGGGCTTCGCCAATGAAGACAATCTGGCTTTCGGCATTGCCATTACCACAAACTGCTTGAATAGCCGTTTTCTTAAGTTTGCATGTACAATTCTCTTGCCAATAGGTATTTAATTTATCTAATTGTTCTCTTTTGGGCTTCATAAGTTGTATTATATCACTTTGGTATTTGTTATAATAAATTCATGAAAAAAAATCTCATCGTAAATATATTTGGTTGGTATGGGACTATTGCAATTGTTTTGGCTTATGCGCTTCTTTCCTTCCAATTCATTTCAGCAAATAATCTTATTTATCAGATTCTAAATGGGACAGGTGCCCTCGGTATTGTTTATATTTCATTTAAAGATCCAAAAATTTTAAGTTTAGAAGAGAATAATACTCTTATAATAAAAATTATAAGAGAAAGAATAAAAAATGTAAATATAGAATATAAAAAAGAAAATGAACCTTCTGGATGGTATGTTGATAAAATATACTATATTGCATTAATTCCAGCCGTATTAGTTTTTATATATCTTTTAATTAAATAGCATATGAAAAAAGTAATTTTCATATGCAGGGGTAATATGTTTCGAAGCCAGCTAGCTGAAGCTATTTATAATAAACTTTCGAATGATGGCTCAGTAGCTTCATCTTATGGAACAAATGTTTCTGCAAAAAATGGGGAGGGAACAGTTTTGTCGTCATGTCAGGTTTTAGAAATTGAGCTGACATTTATGAAAAATAAAGGCCTCGATATCTCGAGTAATCATTGCAAACAAATTGTACCGGAAATTTTAGTTGGTGATTATAAAATAATAATGATGTCAGAAATTGAATTTATTCCAGTTTGGTTTAAATCTTATCCATATATCTATTGGGAAATTCCGAATCCTGAAATTCATACCCCTAAATTAGTTGAAGAAGTTTATGATATTCTTTATCAAAAAATAACAGACTTAATAAAAGCAAACTAAGTTAGATTCTCCGGCCTTATGTAGATAATCTTAAAAAGTCAGACCTGTTTAATATTATTTCTCGACATTTATTTTAATATTTTTATATCAGCTCCGATTCCATTTAAACGCTCGGCAATTTCTTCATAACCTCGTTTGATCATATAAACATTACGTAAAATTGATGTCCCGTTTGCACCGAGCATTCCGATCAATATTATCATTGCTGGACGAAGAGCCGGTGGGCAAACAACTTGAGCAGACTTCAAAGAGGTCCCACCTTGGATGTAAACGCGGTGTGGGTCAGCCAGAGTGATATTTGCCCCTAATCTGTTGAGTTCAGTGAAATAGATGGCTCGATTTTCATATAACCAATCATGAATCATTGTTTGACCTTTTGCTTTGATTGCTATTGGTACAAAAAAGGGTAGATTGTCCGCATTAATTCCAGGATATGGATTTGCATGAATCTTATCTTCGAGGGCTATTAATTTAGAAGGGAAAACTTGTAAGTCAACAAGGTTGGTTCTTCCGTTATAGGATTTATAGCTTTTGAGAATTTTATATTTTAAATTCATTCTCTTTAGCTTTTCAAGTTCCAAGGATAAGAAATCAATCGGACAGCGATTTATAATTAGTTCTGAATCAGTCACAATAGCAGCTGAGAGAAACATCATTGATTCAATTGGGTCTTCACTGTTTGTGTACTCAACATCCATATTAATATCTTTAACACCATGGACAACGAGAGTTGAAGTTCCAATTCCATCTATCTGTACTCCTAGAGTTTCGAGGAAGAAACAAATTTCTTGAACCATATAGTTGGCACTAGCAAAGCGGATGGTAGTTGTTCCATCTATTTTTGAAACCGCCGTTAAGATATTTTCACAAGCCGTATCTCCCGCCTCATACATAACGATATCTGCTGATTTTAATCTTTTACTTTCTATTATGTATTTATCATTAGTAGTTTTAATTTTTACCCCTAAATCTTCTAGAGCATAGGTGTGAGCTGAAATTGTTCTTTTGCCAAGTTTACAACCCGAAGCGTGAGGGAGAGAGAAAGAAGGAAGTAAGTGAATAAGTGGACCGATAAACATAATAACGGAGCGAGTTCTAACGGCTGATTCTATGTTGATTTTATCTATTTTGAGTATAGTGGGAGGAGTGATGAGAACAGAATTTTTATCAATCCATTTAACAGATACTCCGATACTTTCAAGAATTTCAATAACTCGATTTACTTCTTCTATATGAGCGATACCATGAAGGGTAGTTTTACCTTTATTGAGCAAGGATGCACAAAGTAAACCTACGGCACCATTTTTTGAGAAATTAGTATCGATACTGCCGTGTAATTGATTACCACCTTTTATTTCAAAATCGATTGATGAATTAATTGAAACTATTTGGTGTTCGAGAACTTTACTTATTTTTGATAATAATTCTGTGGTAAAGTTTTGCTCACCTTTCTCCATTCGAGGAATTGAGCTTTGAGAAGTCTCAAGAGCCTTGGCAAAAGCTTCTTGAGTCATACCACGAAGCTCACGGAGTTCTTTAATAAAGTAACCAATTTTTTGTTGTTCTGTTTCTTTTTTCATTTAATATATATTAATTAATAATAATTGTTAAAAGTCTTATTTACTATTTTATCTCATATATGATATAATTGCAATACTTATGAATATACAAGAAAATGTGAATATTAAAGATTACTGTACTCTGAAAGTAGGAGGAAAGTTTCGGTATTTTTGTGTTATCTCTTCAGTTTCTGAACTGTCCTCACTTTGTGCTATCGCTCAAAGTGAGGACAAATATAAAAATACACCAATTTTAATTTTAGGGGGTGGTTCTAATATTGTTTTTTCTGATGGAATATTAAATGTTTTTGCAATTAAGATTGAAATTAAAGGTTTTAAAATTTTATCTGACAGCGTAGTCAGGAATGAGACAAATAAATATGTAGATATTAAAGTTGGGGCCGGTGAAATTTGGGATCAAATTGTTGAAAAAACGGTTGAAATGAATCTTTTTGGTCTTGAATCTTTGTCAGCTATTCCTGGGACAGTTGGCGCATGTCCTGTTCAAAATATTGGCGCATACGGAACAGAAGTTAAAGACACAATAGAAGAGGTGGAAGTTTTTGAAATGAAAACTGGTAAAATTATGAAGTTTTCAAAAGAAGATTGTCAGTTTGGATATAGAGATAGTATTTTTAAAAAAGAAGCGAAAGGTAAATATATAATAACCGCTGTAGTTTTTAGATTGAGAAAAGAAATAGAGGAAAATTCCTCCAAAAAGGTTTTGGGACTTGAGGGACATAATTCAGGGTCAGATTCTATTAATCAGAATTTTTCTCCAGCTTTTTTATATCCTGGAGTTTCAAATTATTTTATTAATAAAGGAATTGAAAATCCAAACTTAAGGCAAATTCGTCAAGCGATAATTGATATTCGTAAGGAAAAGTTACCAAATCCGAAAGAAATACCTAACGTTGGGTCATTTTTTAAAAATCCAATTGTTCCAAATAAAATTGCCGATAATATCAGGAAAGAATTTCCTTCAGCCAAATTTTATACAGCTGGAGAAGGATTGACAAAAGTGCCAGCTGGTTGGCTGATTGAAAATACTGGATTAAAAGGTCAAAGTTTTGGTAAAGTTTCAGTCTATGAAAATAATGCTCTTGTTTTGATAAACAAGAATAATGCGAGCAACGAAGATATAATCTCTGCTAGAAATGAGATAAGAAAACAAGTGTTCGATAAATTTGGAATTACTTTAGAGCAAGAGCCAGAACTGATTTAATCAAGAAAATCATTAATTGATAATTAATAATTTCCAATATAAGAGACGGCCGTCTCTTATATTGGAATATAAAAAATAACCAATTTATTGGTTATTTTTTATATGTGCCGGAGGGGAGACTTGGTCACACATAAAATTCTGTTGAATTTTTGTGCGACCCCGACTCGGCTCGTCAGCCTCCGTCTTTCAAGTCTCTCCTCCTAAATCAAATAGAAATTCCCATTTCTATTTGATTTGCACTAATAAAAAAACTAGCAAAATCTAGGTTTTTTATTATTTGTGCCGGAGGGGAGACTTGAACTCCCATCCCTTGCGAGACGCGATTTTGAGTCGCGCGCGTATACCAATTCCGCCACTCCGGCCTTTATTTATCTAACTTGCACAGTATACCAAAATTATAAGAAAATGCTAGAATTTACTTGTCTTTTAAGCTATTGCATTATTAAGTGTTTTATAGTATTATCGGAATTATGTCACAAGATAGACTTTTAAGATTGAAATGTAGTAAATGCAAAAATGCGAACTACTATACAAGTAAAAACAAAAAATTAGTTACTAAAAAACTAGAACTTAAGAAATTTTGTAAGAATTGTGTTAAAAATACTAAACACAAAGAAGCAAAAATTACTGGTTAATAAAAAATCCCCAATGAGGGATTTTTTATTAGAGGTAATTATTAAATTCTCGCGTGTATTTCGATAAAAGTCTTTCACAGAGATTTTCGCTCTTTGGAAATATAAGTAGACAGCCTGAAATCACCGAAGTAAAGTATGCATAAAATTTCCTATTAACTTATAGAATATAAAATAATGTCTTAGAGAAAAGATTTGATGTGTTCAAATAGTTCTTGTCGATGATCTCTCAAAAAGAGCATTTTATTAAATTCAGATTCCAATGATGAATCTGCTTTTGAATTTCCTAAATAATAATGGTCATAGAGTGGTCATGTTGTGCTTAATAATTTTTCATACCATGATTCAACGGCATATTTTAATTCAGATATGTCAAAAGAAAAACCGCATGTACTCACATACCCATCAACAAATGCCTGAGTTTTCTCTTTTTTATTTTGATAATTAGAATAATCTCTACTCACCACACACATATTAAATGAGCGTACAAATTCAATATATGGATTTGCTTTTCCACAAATATCCCAATCACATACACCTATAATATCTCCTTCACTAGTAAACAAAATGTTAGCTTTATGATAGTCTCCATGGCAGATTGTTACAGGGTTTTTTTCTTTTAAAACAAAATTACTTTGATTTAAAAGAAAAATTTTCAATTCAATAAAAGATAGTGCTTTAATATCATACTCATCTAATAAATCTTTTCCTTTAATTATTGACTCTATCTTCTTTAGCTCGTCTATATTCTTTTCTTTAGATTCTAAAAACAACCAAGAAGAAATTGGTTTAATAGATTCTGGTATTAGTATATTTTTTGAAACCGAGTGAATATTGCCGAGCATTTTTCCCAGAGTCCTCACAAGCTCTAATTTTCCCCCCCCTCGGGTTTATATTCCTGATGAAAAATATGCGGAAATACTGCATACATCTCTCGGTCGATATAGATATGAGATTCTCCAGTTTTATCTTTCAGAGGTAGAACTACTGGTATATTTGAATTTTGAGAAATAAATAATTCAACTGCTTCAGACACAGCCCTCCTTTCTGCGTCTGATTTTTTGTAGTTTTTTATAAAAAACATCGTGCCCTCTGGCGTGTTTACTATCGCATTTTTTGCACTTATCCCTTGTTCAGGTGAGGCGAAGAAGGTCAAGGTTGGAAGATTATATTTTTTTGAAATTATATCTAGAATGGATTGTATCATGTAGGTTGTAAATATTAGGTATGTTTATTGTATCATATAATCCTATGGGCTTCATTGTTCCATCGAGTAATATAAAAATATTAATTGTAAATTTTGGATTTATAAAAATGCGGGCGATGGAGGACCGCGAGTACGCTTATCTAAAATTAAAGGAAGGAAACGTGAGTACACTTTCGGTCAGGCGTATTTTTCTGCTGAAAAATCGCACGACCCTGCCTCCCGCCGCCGCGGTCCGGCTTTCGATTCCTCCATCTACCACGCAAAAAAAATTACTCGGAGAAATTAATATTTCTCCTCGAAAATTTTTGCGGGCGATGGAGGAATCGAACCCCCACCAAAAGTTTTGGAAACTTTCGTTCTACCACTAAACTAATCGCCCTGATGGAAATGATTATACTACATATTAGTATTATTTCAAAAAATCTATTATTTTTTTCATAGCGATAGCTTTTTCTTGGATTTCAATAGGATTTATCCAAATAATATTTTTATCTCTTTTAAACCAAGTTTTTTGTCTCTTGGCATAGTGCCAGATTTCCTTATTTAATTTTGCTAACATTTCATCTTTACTTATTTTACCTTGGATAAAAAGTGATCCATACCTATACTCTAGACCAAGATTATACATACGCTTCCAAGATATTCCACTATTGGGTCGCGATGAATTATGTAGATTTTCTATTTCTTTCAGCATTCCTTTTTTTATACGAGAAAGCAAACGAGTACTTATTCTTTCTTTTAGGATTTCAGGTGGTAATGTAAGTCCAATTTTTATTACATTAAATGGTTGTGACACAAACTCTGCCATAGCAGAGTTTGTGTCACTTTGTGTTTTATTTGTTTTTAGTAAGGGAACCCTACCTAGGGCTTTTGCTATTTCGATTGCACGAATTAAGCGAACTCTATTTTTTGAATCAATATTCAAGGCTCTTGTATTGTCTAATTTTTTTAGTATATTAAATAGTTTTTCTGTGGTTTCCTTTTCTAATATTTTTCTAATGTCTTTATTGGGTGGAACTTCAGGTAAAATAGTTCCGTTTATTAATGTGTCTATATAAAATCCTGTCCCTCCACATATGATAGGGATTTTACCTTTTTTAGTTATTTCTTTAATTTTTTTATTGGCTTTATTTTTGAAATTATTAACAGTAAATATTCTAGAGGGAGAAACAATATCAAGTAGGTGATGGGAGATACCACACATTTCTTTCTTTGTTATTTTACCAGTCCCTAAATCCATTCCTTTATAGACCTGTCTTGAGTCAGCCGAAATAATCTCGCCACCAATTTGTTTGGCAATTTCAACAGCAAAATCACTTTTTCCCGTAGAGGTTTGACCAAGGATGACGATAATTTTCATATTTCGCATTTTAGCATACTTTATGTTAAAATGCGGGAACTTGTCTCTTTTAAAAATAACGATTTTGGATAGTAAAATAAAAATAATTTACTAAATAATTATATTCTTATAAAAAAAATAATATAAGAATCAAAAACAATGGGATTTAAATCATTTATTACAAAAAAAGCACTTCAAATGAAAGGTATGTCAGGGGAGCAGGCTGAGAAAATAGCTAAACAGCTTGATGAAAATCCACAACTGGCTGAAAGTCTAAAAGCTCTCGAGTCAAATAAAGAAGTTAAAGAACTTTTTGAAAAAATTACCAAAGAAATTGAAGAAAAAAAGAAAGCTGGAATTGATGAACAATACGCTGCTGTTTTAGTTATGGGTAAATACAAAGCTGATATAATGAAGCACCGTGAAGCTCTAGCTCCACTAATGAATTTAATGCAGAAATAACATTGTTTTATTTATGGTCAGGAATTTTAAAAAGAGAATTGTCATTGTTAATGACAAAATGCAAAAAGGTTATAAATACGAACTTGTCGAACCAATTGGTAAAAATTTTCATAAAGATTTTCATCCCGATTTAACTCCGAAAGAGATGCTATCTCTCGGAGTTTTTGGTGGTAAATATATGACGGATTGTCAAAACGAATTTCCGAGTGATTGGTTTGCCAAAGCCAAACTCTCGCTGGTTTTTCACAATCCGAAACTCAATTATTTCAGAGTGAATGCTTCTCAATCTCTTTCTATTTGGAGGAATAAAGGATGGATTTATAAAGATGATCCAAGAGGATGGTTTTTGTGGTATTGTCGTTATTATATGGGTAGGCGTATTCCAGAGGAAGACGATAGACAAATAAAAAGATGGCGCGCTATTTCTCGGCACATAGCTCAAATAACTAAAAATTGTTTATCTCGTGATTTAACTTGCCGACCTGTTCAACGTCAGGCAGTTTTACATTGGGCATATGATAGTCGAAAGATTTAAAATTATCATATCTATAAATTATATTCCAATCATATTTTATGATTGGAATATAATTCTAGCCACGTTTAAAACTTCTTTTGAAGTTTATTTTTTAGTCAGAAAGTTCTCCACAGAATCTTGGTATGAGTAAAATATAAAAGTGTTACAATTATACTATGAACAATTATAAAAATTATAAAATTTTCTTTCTCGTTTTATCAATTATGGGTGTTTTGTTTTCTGGTTATATGAGTAGTCTCAAGTGGTTCTCAAATACCTGCGCCTTTGGAGAAACTTGTCCATATTTTTTAGGTTTTCCAGCTTGTTATGTTGGTTTTATCTTATTCTTTACTTTATTTATTTTTTCGATTATCTTTTTATTTGGTAAATGGAATAACAAATCGATTGCTTCTTCACTTTTTCTGCTCTCACTTCTTGGAGTTTTATTTGCTGGATATTTTTCAATTGGTGAATTACCTCTACTTCTTCAGCAAGGATTTAGTGCCTATTTATTAGGCCTACCAACTTGTGTTCTTGGTGCTATTTTTTTTATTATTATATTTATTGCTTCAATTATTTTTAAAAATAAATTAAATAGAATTTAAATTATGAAAAATACAACATCTTGGTACGGACAACTTATTAAACCAACATGGGCCCCACCATCATACTTATTTGGTCCAGTTTGGACAGTTTTATATATTATTATTGCCATATCATTTAGTACAGTTTTTTATAAAGTTTTTAATAAACAACTGCCTTTGGTTGTCGCTTTGCCTTTCGTTTTAAATTTGATTTTTAATTTTTCTTTTACTTATTTTCAATTTGGTTTGAAAAATAATATTCTAGCTGCCATTGATATTACTCTTGTTCTTGTCACTTTAATTTGGGCGATGATTGCAATATACCCACATATTAAATGGGTAGCCCTCGTTAACATTCCATATTTACTTTGGGTTATTTTTGCAAGTGTTCTGCAGTTTACTGTAGTATATTTAAATAAGTAATATTATGTCTTCTATTAAATCTATAAATCTACCAAAAGATAATGGCCCGCATGATTTTACTGTTGAATGGTGGTACTTTAACGGCCATTTGAAAGATGTATATAATAATGAATATAGTTTCATGGATTGTTTTTTTAAAGTCAATTTAAACAAAGTTAAGATTCCACATCTCGCGCCTCATTTATTGGAAAATATTTTTAGTCGAGGAGAATACATTCATTTTGCCCATTCAGTTGTTAGCGACATTTCAAAAAATAGAAGTTATAAAGAAATTCAAAATATATCACTTATCTCCGAAGATAGTTTTAAAAAAGGATTACTTTATATCAATTATCGAAACGCCCATCTCATTGGTGAGAATTTAAATGGTGAAATTGATGAAATATCTCCGAACAATTTCCACCTGAAAAATAAACATATTGATTTGATTTTAAATTCTAAAAAAGCGCCACTACTAGAAGGTGGTCATGGCTACGTTGGGACACCTAAAGCTGGAAGCTATTACTATTCATATACAAATATGGATGTTATTGGTAAAATTAATATAAAAGGGAAGGATGTAGAAGTTAAAGGTCAAGCCTGGATGGATCATCAATGGGCAGATGCCACTTATAAAGATAAAGGAAAGAAGGATAAGTGGACTTGGTTTTCTTTTAATTTAGAAAATGGAACCGATATTATGTGTGTTGAGTATGATACGGAAATCGGATCAACTATTTTAGTAGATATTATAGATCGAAATTCTAATCAAACCCAGTTCAACTTCGCCACATTTATTCCAATCGGTAAATCTTGGAAGAGTAGAGAAACAAAAGCTAAATATCCACTTTCTTGGCGAATTGAAATACCTGAGGCAAATATTGTACTTTTGGCAAAGTCACAGATGAAAGATCAAGAAATGATATTTGGAGCTATTAATTATTGGGAAGGACAGATGAAAGTAGAAGCTATAATCGAGGGAGAGAAAGTAGAAGGGCGTGGATTTATGGAGCTAGTTGGTTACCCATCTGACTATAATTACTTAAAACTCAAAGAGAAAGAAATTCAAAAAAATTTCTTTAAAAAAATAAGAAAATTATTTTTGATCAAGTCTTAATTAAAAATTTGCTCAAGTAGATTATCTAGCCCTTTTTTTGTTTTTGTTGAGAAGGGAATAACAATATGATTTCCGGTAATTTTTTTCAGTTCGGTAAATTTTTTATGATATTCGCTTTGTGTCATCTTATCTATTTTATTTGCAACAATAATTATATCTTTGTTGAATTTTTCAAGTTCATCTAACATGGTTAAATCACGCTCAGTCATTCCGACATTAGCATCAATAATTAGAATAATTTTCTTTTGGGGATAAATTGAATTAAAAAGATAAGAATCAATCAATTCGCCGATTTTTTCTCGACCAAGTCCTGATGATCGAGCAAAACCATAACCTGGTAGGTCAACAAAATAATATTCTTTATTAATAAGAAAAACATTTATTTCTTGCGTTCGTCCAGCAAAACCACTGGTTCGCGAAACACTACTACAAGTAAGTGCATTGATTAGACTTGATTTGCCGACATTCGATCGGCCAATAAAAGCAATTTGGGGTAGACCGTCGGCTAGGATTGAGTCATCGCCGACTAAGCCTTTCATAAATTGTGTTGATGTAATTTTCATTTACTTTAGATGGTTTACCAATAGATAGGGTATACCATATC
>JBBRJM010000005.1:0-24602 GCA_038219305.1 Minisyncoccia bacterium
TGAACCCTTTTGTACCCTTAAATCTATTGAATTGACGCATACCTTTAGAATTCTAAAGACTGCAGTATGTATCTGAACTTAGACAGCTATTTGTCTATTTTCCTAACTCTTCCTATGTTGCTAAGTTAGGAATAGATAAAATTGCGTATTTTTATTATATTCCTAGGTTAGGATTTTTATAGAATACCCTGCTATAATATATAATATTATCAACATTTACCTCTTTGTATAACTAACTAATCTTATGATGATTAAACTTAAAAATGGAATCCTGTATCAGAACAAAAAATTGGTTAAAGGGCAAATTAAGGTTATTAATATAATTAATTCACAATATGAAATAAATAATAACTATGATTTAGGCAATAAGATAATAATACCGGGGTTAATTAACATCCATCTACATCTCGGGGAATCAATATATAGACATTTTTTAGCTCCTAAACTAAATCTCAATACATATATAAAAAATACAAATAAAATAGATAAGATATTAAATAAACAGAGAGATTACAGAAAAACAATCTCAGAAATGACGATTCTTGAAGCTATTAAAAATGGAACATCACATATATCTGGGCCAAGGCTAGGAGAAATACCCAACAGGTTTAATATAGGTTTTACAGATAGTTCTATAATTATGAACAGCAGTAAATTATCCGAAGAAATTACTGTTTTAAAGAAAAATATTACCATCAACCAAATACCAAAGAATATTTTTATTCACTCTTTAGAATATATTAACCAAGATGAATTAAATTTAATAAGAGAGTTAAAAGAAAAAAATAAAGGAATACGGATAATCATACATGTAGCTGAAACAATGGAAACCGAAAACTTTATTCTCAAAAAATATAAAAAAAGTTCTATCCAAATGTTAGAAGATTATAAATTATTAGATAAAAATACAGTATTGATACATTGTAATGCGGTTAATGAAGCCGATTATAAAAAAATTTTTAAAGCTAAAAGTTGGATTGTCTACTGTCCTAGCACCAGCTTATGGTTAGATGGAATCACCCTTCCTCTATCAAAAATAGCAAAAAAATATAATAGAATCTGCATTGCAACTGATGGGTCTGCTACTGGTGGAACTTTTAGTCTTCTTTCTGAAGCTAGGTTAGCTTATATGTATCATAATAAAGATACATATAATATTTCAGCCGAAAAAATCTTTAAGATGATAACGATAAATCCATCCAAAGCGCTTGGTATAGACATCAATGAGATTAATCTTACAATCTTAAACTCACAAAGGGGGCAGTTAACTGAGGAAAATTTTTATCATCAATTAATTTTAAATGAAACAAACCATTCTGTTTTTGGTGTAGTATCAAAAGGAAATTTGATATATACAAACACAAATAATCTTCTTTTTTCAGAAGATGTAACAAAAAAATATAATAATTTAGTAATTAAATCGAGACAAAAGATTAAGAACGCATTACAACGGGAGAAAAAAATTGCTCTTGAAAATTAACAATTTTTAAGATTTCTTCGTCTGTAATATTTAAATTCTTCTCATCAACAACAATTAACTTACAATCTCCTGTATCGTCTGATCTTTGAATATAAGCAACACAAGTCCCTGTAAATTTATCTAATGGTTCAATAGGGCCAATACAATAAGCGTCAATCTCTTCCCCGTCTCCTTGTGTTGTATTTGGAATAAACCCATAGTTAATTGGATAAGTCCAATCATATTTTGGATGCTTAGAACCCAACTTTCTGTCCATTACTACTTCTACTTCTGTTTTTAAATATTTTTTAATCATTTTATGTGTATGTTTTAATAATACTATTATTATAAAAAAAAGAAGACCTAAAGTAAATAGGTCTTCTTGCTTGTAATCAGATAGGTTTAACTATCAATGTGCAAAGATAATTTCTGTGAACTAAAATCTTATCATCCTTTTTAGGAATAAAAGAATAAACTTTTTTTATACCACCTTCTTCCTCGTATTTTTTTAAACAATATGAATCAGGAACAAGAATAGTATTCATTCCAGAAGTATAATAGGCTCTAGCAGTACACCCACCACGGCATGATTCAATATAACTACACTCATTGCAACTCTTTATTAAGTCAGGACTATTTCTCCTTTCTTGGAATGACTTAAATTCAGGACTGATAACAATGTCTGATATTTCATTCTTACATAAATCCCCAACTCTATAATCATGCATGTAGACACAAGGACTTACTGGTATTTTACCATCTGGAGTTATACTGTGTATTCTAAAAGACTTCGTCCCACAAGAACAACCGATGTGATTAGATTCTACAGTACTAGCTAATAATGATTCACCTATTTCTATTGGCTCACAAGTATCCATCAAGAAATTAAATGTATCGTAATACTGCTTTGCAGTAGGCATCAAACTTATGTGATCTGAATTCGTAGGTTTAAGAAAATTAATTCTCAAATTACTGTCTGTGGACTTTGCCAGTTTTAATAATTCTTTTATATCTGACAAATTTAAGTTCCAATTCATTCCACACATTACAAGAGTATGTTCAATACCCAACCTCTGGCAAACATTCAATGCTTCCATTGCCACAGAAAAGATATTGGCACCACGATTCTGATTATGTTTTTCTGGTATGGGAGAATCAATACTTATGTCAACATCATTTAGCATACGTAATTGCGTAGGAAATCTTTTCTCCAGTTCTTTAACGGAGATACCGGCAGTTGTTAATCCCACGATAATATCATGAGATTTTAATTGGTCAATAATATCTGGCAATTTACTTCTTCCAGCATTGAGTCCGTTAGTAAAAATTGGTTCATTTCCTCCAAGATTTACAGTTTTAACATCTATGCCTTTTAATTGCAAAATAATCCTTCTGATCATCCAGTCCTCAATTTCACAACCAAAAACTCTGACCTTTTCGCTATAGCAATGTTTGCATCCATATGGGCAAGCATTACCTAATGTCCAACCAATATTTTCAAATTTTGGTTGAAGTTGTTTTTTAGACAAAATATCATCTTTCATAACTGTATAAATTTATTTTTTGTTTCTGGTTTTTGAAGATTATATTTTTTATACAACTCTTCAATTTTCAATTTAATATTAACTCGAAAATCTTCAGTTCTAGAAAGTTCACTTTTCAATAACCAAAGTAAATTTGAATTATCTTGGCTGTTAAGAACATTCTCAAAAAAAATCAAATCCATTTCATACAGCTCTCTTGATAGTTTATGAAATTCCTTGTATCCCTCAGCCGTTACTACTTTAGGAGCAGCAATTGGGTTGATTGCGCAATTATATAACTCATCATATTCTAAATGCCAACCACGGAGAGCCTCTCTTATAAACTGCACCTCTAGAGATTCAATCTTATAAGAATAGTTCATAAACTTTTTTGAGTCTAAATCAACAATAAATGATTTCTTTTTTAAATCCCCAGTAAAAGTAGTACCTTCTGAAGCAAACATTTCAGAGTATATACCCTTAGTAATCGGCCACTTGTTTGATTTAAGAAATTCTAAAGTCTCTCTTAATTCAAACAAAGAAGTTTCATTGTCAAAAAGGATCATATTCATAACAACATAAATATTGTTTTCTTCCAAAATGTTTATCACATTTTGATTATCCTCAATATTTGCATGTTTTCTCATTCGTCTTAATACTGTCTCTGATCCACTTTCTATTCCGACTGAAGTAGCAAACCATCCCGCTTCTGATAGATTCTTAGCAATTCCATGAGTAACTTTATCCGCACGAATTTGAGTTCTAAAATTAATTTTCAATTCTCTTGATAAAATTTCCTTTTTAAATTGATAGCTCCATTCTTCATCACGGGTCGAATCAATAAAACTGTCATCAACAAATTTAAATGTTTTAACATTAAATTTAATTTTGTTAATTTCAATTTCATCCACAATATTTTTGATACTCCGGCCTCTCCATTTCATTTCTTTATAATTCTCCATTCTTTTTGCAAAAGCTGCAATTGAACAAAAATTACAGAAAGCTGTGCACCCTCTACTTGTTAAAACATGTATCGGGTTAGATAATTCCACATTTCTTTTGTTGTTTAATCTAAAGGGAAAGGCTAATTCATCTAAATCTTTTACAGCAATTGGATCAGAAGTTTTAAAATATTTACCATCCAGATAAAAACCTATCCCTGGTATCTTAAAAAAATAATTTTTATCATATTTTTTTACTATGCCATCAATAAAAGAATTTATAATGGATTCAGCTTCTCCAAAAACTATATAATCTACAGATGCGTCCAAGAATTCTTTTGAATTAAAAGTTGGTCCGAAACCACCTGCAAATATTGTAATTTCTGGATTAATCTCTTTTAGATAAAGAGATATATATCTTACATCCTCTAAAGAAGTAAGATAGGAAGAAAAACCAACTGCACAGAGGTTGCTGTCAGTTAGTTTTTTTATAATCGTCTCTCTACTATATCCCTCTAACCATCCATCTACTATTTTAACTTTATAGTTATTAGAGATAAGAGTAGAAGCGATATACTTTATACCAAGATTTTCTTCCGCCGTTCTGTGGGAAGTACTCGGAGGAGTAACAAATGCTATTATTTTTTTCATGTCAAAGATTTTATATTTAATTAAAATTATAACATAAAATCTTTATTTAATCAATACTCCCTTTATTATAAAAATTAGGGAGTTATATTTATTTTGGAAACAATTTCATCAGCAGACCTTTTAAAATATTCATCTAAAGAATCGGGGTTTTGTTTTTTATTATCAAAAATAATTATATTTTGTTCTTCTGGTTTATTTTCTATAAAAAAATTAGAAACCTTTTCTTGGGATTTTATCATCGATTCCGATTCATTAATATTTTTTGGGTCATATTCAGATAAATTGCCTCTTAAATTTAAATTATCTATTTGCGTTTCAGGATCAATATTTATAAAAATTCTATTTCCGGGAACTGTTCTCTGAGACATTGTTCCATCTTTTATACTTTGTATTCTTTTCTCAATCATATCTTGATCATCCTTTTCATAAGCATACCTCAACAGATTAACTTCAGATCTTGGGACTATCACAATTTCACCCGCTTCAATTTTAGAAAGAATAATTTCTTCATAAGCTCTATTAAGTCCAGCAGTATATGATTTATCAAAGTTGCTTTTTGAGATTTTCCCTAAATTCCTAAAATTGTTTAATCTATCCTGTTTAGGAGACCCCTGAAAGTGAGTAATATCTATTATGTTAATTATCTTACCTGGATATTTTTCCATTAATTTATCCTTTATATATCTTGCGATAGTATCCTTACCGGCTCCATCAACTCCATCTATTGTTATTAAATTAAAAAACATCTCTAATTGGGGACGTTTTTGTTCTATAGTTTTTTTCCTTTCAATAAAATTGGTTATATTTTCAAATTTCATAAAAAATAAAGGTGTATTTATATATTTATAAATACACCTTTAAATGTTAGCACTTTCAACTCATCGCAGCAAGACCCAAGACTATGGCATCCGTGTTTTCATAAAGAAAACAATTTGCAGGAATTGATTTAAATTGACTGAGAACAATATTCTTAATAAGAAGATGCTTGGACATACCCCCTGTCATTATAACAAAATCGGGCAATGGTTTGTCTTTGCAAAAATCATTGATCATGTTGACAATGACCTCTTTAACAAAAACGGAGGCTTCATCAAAGTCATCATAAGTACTATGGACTTCAATTTTATCTCTCAGCAAGATCATTATCTTCGCGGTTTTATTTGTAGATAGATCAATTTTTAAATCTTCAGATTTGCTTAAAAGGTAAGTGGATTTATTGTTATCAACAGCAAATTGCAAATTTAAAAATTCATTAGATTTTCCAATTTTTACAGCCTCCATTATATGTTTATAATTACGAGGTATGGACAATCTCTGGGACTCATTCGATGAGGAGAGAATATCATACATAAGTTTAGGAACCTCTATCTCTTTACCCATAAAACAATAGGACTTTCGATACCCCAAGTATGGAGAAAATGATTTCATAAACAATGCTTTGTCAAATTCTCTTCCGGCTCTCATTATACCCATGTTGCCTAGTATTTTAAATCCGTTTACTACGTTTTTATCATACTCGACATAAGATAGGTCTGTTGTTCCACCACCGCAATCAAAGATTAAGCATTTTTTATGATTTTCAATTTTATCTGCATAAAAGTATGCTACAGCAACAGGTTCAGGGACTAATTCCCATTTATTAAACCCAGCAAGTTGTAGCGCTCTGCTCATTCTTTCTTTTGCGATTTCGTTCTGCTCATTATTGTCTCCTAGTATTACAGGATACCCTACTTTTAATTTCACATCATCCCAATTTATGCTGTAAGATTCTTCAATCTTATTTTTCGCATGTTTGATAATGATTGAAACTAATTCTTCTATTAAATATGATTTCGAAAATATTTTAATAGGGCCCATACTTTTTGGTAGAGAGCGCTTTAGCCATCTCACATGCCGACTGTTTCCTTTATATGTTTCAGCCTGCTTTTGAGCTTCAGTCCCAACAAACAAAGTATCTCTGTCTGTGAAATAAATTTCACTAGGAAAAGATTTCATTTTTACGTCTTTATTTTTCAAAAGAGTAATAGATCCATCTTCAAACCTAGCAGATATACCTGTATTAGTGGTTCCAAAATCTAATCCGATCTGAATTATTTTCATAACTTATTATTTATATTGTTTATATTCAATTTTTTAAAAATACATACTTTTATATATTATACCATAATCCAACCTAAAATGCAAGGGGTAAAAAAGCCCATATTTAAGCCCTTTTTGCTATAATATCTATATGGCAGACGAAATACCAAAAGAACCAATACCAATCGAATCAGAAGCTCCACAGGAGCCTATTTCTGACACAGAACCCTTAGAAATTAAACCCGAATCTGAGATAACTCCTGAAACCCAAACGGCTCAAATACCAGTAAATGAGCCGTTAGAAACTGAAATCGAAATCAAACCAGAGCCAACAGAAACCCAAGAAGTTAAAAGTGAAGAAGTATCTCCGGTTTCTGAGCCCGTTTCGACCGAAAGCTCCAGCGAAGTAAAGCCCGAAATCAAACCAGAATCCGAAATTGTTTCTTCTTCACAACAAACTGAACAAGTATCTCAACCAACTCCACCCGAAGAAAAACCTCAAGCTCCAGAACCAACACCACAAAGAGAAGTTTTATCATCTGTTTCAATAATTTCTCAAACCAAAAACAAAGCCAGGGAACTTTTAATAAAAGCTAGATCTGCAATTCAGTCACGGAAAAGAAAGAAGCTTGATAAAGTTATGGCAATGTTTGTAAAGAAAAACAAAATCACAAATGATGAAGTAGAGAAAATTTTACACGTATCAGATGCAACAGCAACTCGCTATCTCTCACAACTCGAGAAGGAAGGTAAAATTAAACAAAATGGTAAAACTGGAAAATGGGTTTATTATTCTAAAATTTAAATAAGGGAGTGGATTCTTCGTGCACGCACGGGTGGGATAGCTCGCGTGTAATCACGCGAGCTGGGGCAAAGCACGTATCTGAGCCTCGGGCATTTCCGCTATGAGCGTCCAATGGCTAAAGGATGAGCTCCGTGTTTATCTTGCAATACATAATCAAGTAGCGAAGCGATACACTAAACACAATAATGAAAAGCGTGGTGTGGGGGTGCCGAGGGCAGAACTATCTAGGTAATCCTAGATAGTAGCCCGACGCGGGGAGAGGAAACTTCCTCTCCCCAAGAGGCGCAGAACCCGAACGGCTCATTTCCTGGTATTTGAGCCGTTTGGTTTCTGCACATAGGCACCTAGGAGCGAGTAGCCATAGCGGAAATGTCCGAGGCGGATGCCGAGGATGCTGTCCATAACACAAGATAATCACTAAACTAAAAATATCAAACAAGCCCGAGAACAATGTATTTGAATTCCGCATTTCTTCCTTAGAAGAAATCTCCCTCGCCCCATCTCCCATACCTAAAAAAGAAATCCCCGCCGAAACAAAAAGAGAATGGAAAAGAGATGGGGAGAGGGCTCTGATGCGAATACTTGGAGTATCAGAGAGACGGAGCATGACGATGCGAGTCGGGGTCGCGGAATTTTTCAGCAGAAAAATATCCGTGACGAACGAGCGGTACTCCGCTCGTGGCGGAATTCATTAGCGAATTAGCACATTGTTGGAGCGTAGTAGGAAGATTAAAGATTTGAGGGGCGTGGAGCGTAAGATTAGCATTCATTCTTTTCAAAATAAGTTCGCGCAAAGGATAGGATTTCACCACATATTGAAAAACACCTAGTAGTAGGTGTTTTTCAATATGTGGAGATGAGCAAGCCAACTGCTTGGCTTGCGTGCGGGAATCGAAAAGCTTTTCATTAATAGTGAGGAATTTATTCCGAACTATTTGAAAAGGTATACTGTCCTCGTAGAGGAAGATATCCCGCCATCTAATCTATTCCCAAATACCTCAACTGGCGTTGAAGTATTTGGTTTTTAAAAATATTATCTAATCAAAGGTACCTGACCCTTTTAATATAATCTTTTAATACATTGCTTAGATAGGGCCTAAAGCCATATCTAAGCTCTATCTAGTAAACCCTAAAAATTAAAAATTTTATCAGCAAACTCAAGAATAAAGAAAATTGTAATTAAAATATTAGTTGTGTAATAAAATAATTTTACCTGAAATTGAGTATTGGATTGATTAAAAGGTAAATAATCTTCAAAATTAAAATAGTATGCCAATTGATAAATGTACAAAACTGGTAATGATATTACCAGCATAATAAATTTCAAATGATAAATCCAAAAAGAATCATTATAGATAGAATATTCTTGAGGATAATGAAAGAAAAGAAAAAGTGCAAATAAATAAAAACTAAATCTCAATATTTCTTTTCCAATTTTTTCCATATACATATTATACTATCAAATTTTAAAAAAGAAATAAAAAAAATCTCACCATACTTTGGTGAGATTTTTTTTATTACAAATTACATTGAAGTTTTCGAAGTGACAACTTTTTCGCTGAGTTCTTCGCAATGCCGACAATCATGACTGTGGGTCGACATCAAGTAGATGGCTCCTAGACCGACCAAAATGTAAATAATTTTTGTAATTATGGCTGTTGGTCCACCGACTAACATCCCAATATCCCAATTGAATAGGCCAACGAGTAGCCAATTTAAACCACCAACAATAACTAAAACAAAAGATATGCTGTGTAATATTTTCATAGTTTTATTTTTTAACAAACTATTAATTTCGACCACTTCTTCACCTGTCTATATATTATAGCAATATTTTAAACACTTGAGTTGATTAAAAAATCTTGCCCTGTGGATATTTTTAGCTTTTTATAAGTACAATTTGCTTAATCTTATATTTTTTAATCCAATATGATAGAATGACCGTATGGATAACAAACCAAAACTAACCATTTCAGGGTATCGAGGAATATGGGGAGAAAGCCTAAATCGCCAAATTATCGAGAATTTTACTAAAGCCTTTGTTTTATTTGTTAGAGAAAATATTAAAGAAAATTCAACTCTTCTTCTTGGTCGTGACGGTCGTGAAAATGGTCCAGAGATTAAACAGATAATAATCGAAATATTGAACCAGTCTGGCATAAATTTTGTCGATGGTGATATCTTACCAACTCCAACCGTCCTCTTCGCAGTTAAAAAACATGAGTATGATGGGGCTATTATAATTACCGCTAGTCATAATCCACGCGAGTATAATGGTTTAAAATTTGTAACTAATCGTGCTTTATTTGCCAACCAAGAAGAAGTAGAGAAAATTAAAAATAATTATTCACGGATTGAAAATAATGAGTTGCCACAAAATGAGGAGAGAGTTATTAAAAATGAAAACACTGAGAATTTTTCCTATATTAATTTTCCCCAAGAGCATGCTGATCAAATACTAAAGCATATCAATGTTCTAGCTATTCGAAATAAGAAATGGAAAGTGGCTGTTGATATGATCAATGCTTCCGCTTGTGTCCTTGATCCATACCTCTTTGAAAATCTAGGGATTGAAATCATTCCCCTTAATAATATTCCCGATGGGAATTTTGGTCATCAACCTGAACCATTACGCGAGAACTTATCTGATATTGGAAATTTAGTCCGCCAAGAAAAATGTCATATTGGTTTTGCACATGATCCAGATGCAGACCGCTTGGTTGTTATTGATGAAGAAGGTCAAGTTATTTCTGAAGAATACACACTCGCTCTCGGGACTGAAGCAGTTTTGTCAAAAAATCTAATCAATAAAGTCATTATTAATATGTCGACTTCCCAAATGAACTGTGACATTGCCAAGAAATATGTCGGTGAGTGTATCAGGACAAAAGTTGGCGAAGCTCATGTTGTAGAAGGGATACTTGAAAATAAAGCTATTATTGGTGGGGAGGGTGGTGGTGGAATTATCTATCCAACAATTAATTTAGCCCGAGATAGCTTTGTCAGCATTGCTCTAATCTTAGAATTATTATCAGAGCGTAACCAAACTCTAAAAGAGTGTATTGAGACTCTTCCCCACTATGAAATGTTTAAAGATAAAGTTCCAGTTGTCGGAAGTCTTGATGAAATGTATGGAAAAATGAAAGATCATTTCAACGATTGCACTGTTAATGAGCTCGATGGTTTAAGACTAGATTTCGCCGATAACTCTTGGATTCATCTACGACCTTCTAATACTGAACCAATCGTCCGACTAATTGGAGAGGCAAAAACAATCGAAAGAATTGAAGAATTATTTAAAGAGGCAAAAGAAGTTGTTTCTTAATTTAATTTTTAAAGATATTTTTAAAAAGTAAAATCATCTTGATTAAAATACATCGCCTGACGCTATAGCGTCAGGCGATGTATTTTAATTTATCTCAAATCTATTCTTCCAATTTTTCGATTTCATAGTCTCCAACCTTCGTCCTGACAATATCAAGAGCTAGTGATGGAATTTTAAGAGCTTGACCTATTCCTTCAGCAATCGATCTGACATAAACACCACTATGACAATTAATTTTCAAAGTTATTGTTTTATATTTAGTTTCCATTTCGTCTTTTAAAATTTCTCGCCAAGAAGCAATAATTTCAACTTGACGAAAGTCTCCCGCAACGCGACTAATATCATCTTTAATTTTTGCAAATAAATCACTACCAGTAATTTCTTTTTGACTAATCATTTCAATCCTCTCAATAAAAACATCATGGGATGGAATAGTAATTTCATCTAGTCTGCCTTCTCGAGCCCATTTAAAAAGTGGCTTATTCAAAACCGTTCGAGATGAATATGGAGGATAAGCCTGTTTAATTCGGCCTGTAAATTTAGCGAGAATTTCTCGAATTTTGATAGCGCGACCGGCAGGTAGATTTTCACAATCTGACTCCTCTTCTTCCGTCGTCCGAGAATCTGAAAATATGTCCCTAGATGAAGATGATGTAGACGATTCATTCGTTTTATTTTTTTTCATTTTAGTCACCAGTCCCATCAAATCGTAAGTATCAGTCGAAAAACCAAATAAAACGGTTACGATATATTCTTTCGGTAAATCCAAATATTCGTCCTTTTTATGGCATTCGTCTCCAATTAAAACAACCAAGACACCTCGAGCCAGCGGATCAAGCCTCCCAGCATAGGTTAAAGGCAAATGAGCCCACTTGGGATTTGCTATTTTGATCTGATTCAAGCACTCAAGTGGAGTTTGACCTCTTTCTTTATTCACAATTAAAACCTTCTCTTCCATATTGCCATAATAACATATTTATGATAGTATTTTCACTAGGTAGGTAATCTATTTATTTCTATCGGGAACTTATACAATTTGAGAGAAAGAATAAACAATCAAATAAGATCGTCTGAGGTTCGCGTAATCTCAAATGAAGGTGTAAACCTTGGTGTTTTGAGCTTTAAAGAAGCTATGTCCCAAGCTGATGCCCTTGGTCTTGATTTAATTGAAATTTCGCCAAATACTAATCCTCCAATAGTAAAAATAGCAAATTACGGTAAGTATAAATACGAACAAAGTAAGAAGTTAAAAAAAGCCAAAGCCGGATCAAAAACTACTGAAACCAAAGCTGTCCAAATTAAGATTGGAACTGGTGATAATGATCTTGCACTCAAGGCTCGTAAAGCTTCTGTCTGGTTAAAAGAAGGACATCGAATCAAAGTTGAACTTTTCTTATCTGGCCGTTCGAAATATATGGCTGATTCTTTTTTAAAAGAAAGATTAGACCGAATACTTCATCTTATTACCGAGAATTATAAAATAGCCGAAGATTACAAAAAGGGTCCAAAAGGTCCGACCATTACTATAGAAAAAGATAAAGGAGTACCGTCAACTCCAAAATCTGAAATTAAACAATAAATTTATGGCAATCAAAACAAATAAATCCCTTACTAAGAGATTAAAGATTACTAAAAATGGTAAAATTTTATCTCGAGCTCCAGGGTTCAATCATTTTAATGCAAGACAATCTCGCAAAAAACAACTAAATGGTAAAAAAATGAATCAACTTTGTTTGACTAACAAAATTACCCGAACATATTTACCTAACGCTTAAATAATTACTAATCACTAATACAAATATATGACAAGAGTTAAAAGAGGAGTTATAAAAAATAAACACCGAAAAAATATCCTAGTTCAAGCAAAAGGGTTCCGTTTTGGAAGAAGTACAAAAAAAGCTGCTGCTAAAGACG
Organism: Minisyncoccia bacterium; assembly: GCA_038219305.1. Classification (GTDB taxonomy): domain Bacteria; phylum Patescibacteriota; class Minisyncoccia; order Phycocordibacterales; family UBA9973; genus UBA8515. The sequence goes on from JBBRJM010000005.1 coordinate 12,698, forward strand.
CTCTACGCCATGCAGGAGCCTATTCCTTTGCTCACCGCAAGGACAAGAAAGCCGATGCTCGAAGTCTTTGGACGACTCGTATCAATGCTGCTGTTCGACCACTTGGACTTTCTTACAGTAAATTTATCGATGCACTTAAAAAGAAAAATATTATGATTGATCGAAAGATTTTATCTGATATGGCTCAGAAAAATCCAGAAACTCTAGCTCGCCTCGTTAAAAGCCTCTAATTAAATAAAAAATCCACGGATATTATATCCGTGGATTTTTTATTTACTAAAACATAACATCAAATATTAGTTTCGTCTAAATTTTGTCTATTTTTAGTTATTTTTTCAACTATATTTTTTTAAATTGAGTATTTATAATATAAATCCAATTTTAGCAATCAAAGATAAAAACATTTTAGCACTCTAAAATTACTGACTCACCAGAGATTGGAGAGTATGCATCTATATCGAGACTATCTCGCAATCTTTGAGATAAAAACATGGCTGATTTTGGCTCTCCCATGACAACATATACTTTCTCTAGAGTTGCAACCGAATCAGCTACAAATTCAACTAAATGATCTGAGTCTTTATGTCCAGAATAACCACTAATAATTGAAACATGAGCCCGAAGTGGTACATCTTCACCTAAAATCTTTAAAACTTTTGTTCCATTTTGGATTAGTCGGCCAAGAGTACCAATTGATTGATAACCAATGAGCAAAATAGTATCATTTCTATTTGGCAAATAATTTTTTTCATGATGAATAATTCGTCCCCCATTGGACATTCCGCTACCAGCCATAATTATTTTTGGGTTTGGCACATGCAGAATAGCTTTTGATTCTTCTGTTTCTTCTGTTTTCCTCAATCCTGGAAAATTAAATAAATCGTTACCTGTAGCTATATTATCAGTTGAAACTTTATTAAAATAATTTTCATATTTTAAATAAACAGAAGTTAGTTTAATCGCCAGCGGTGAATCAAGGAATATTGGCATTAAAGGAATTCTTTTATTTTCCACCAAACTATCTATTTCGTAAAGTAATTCTTGTGTTCGCTCCAGTGAAAAAACCGGAATAATTAAAGTTCCTTTTCTTTTGAAGTTATCATCAATTACTTCTTTCAATCTTTCTTTTCTTTCATCACGATTTTCGTGATTGCGATCACCATAACATGATTCCATAATCAAATAATTAGCATCAGTTATTTTCTCAGTATCAGGCAAAAGTGGCGATGGTGAATTACCCAAGTCTCCAGTAAAAACAATTTTCTTGTCATTGTAAATAATTTCTAGCATTCCTGATCCGAGAATATGACCGGCATCTTTAAATGAAAATTGAAAACCATGATCAACATTTAATTTTTGACCATATTCGAGTGTCTCCCATAAACTTTGTACTTTTCTAAGATTTTCAACTGAATAAATAGAAGCTAAATTATGTTCAATGTCTCGAGATAAAATGTGAGCTGTGTCGTTTAACATTAATTCAGTAATATCTTTAGTTGGAGTTACGGAAATAATCCTGCCATTAAAACCCTCACTTATCAGTTTAGGGATTCGGCCAATATGATCAGCATGAGCATGAGTAATGAAAAGGATATCGATTTCGGAGGCATTGTAAGGAAAAGTCACCCAGTTTTGATCATCAATAAATTTCTCACCTTGAATTAATCCACAGTCTATCAAAAATTTCTTACCATTCCCTTCCAACAAAAAATTGGCGCCTGTGACAGTGCCAGCCCCGGAGCAAAAAGTTAACTTGAGATTTTTATCATTTACCATATTTTCTATTATACATTAGTTATTTTTTAAGACAAATTATAAATACCCTCTAAAAACAATAAAAAATCCTCTCGAGTATGAGAGAATTGCTTATTAGGACTATTAGAAAGATATTACCATAGCCGATTGCTAAGTGGGATGCAGGATGAAATAAATTTGTTAACGTAAAATAAGTTGACAGTATTATTTCAAAACTAGGCTTCCCCTAAAATAATGTTCTAGGTAACAAATTCCAAATAACCCTACTTAAAGTATACGCGTCCTTTCTAACATCTGCAAGCATTATTTACGAAAGAGCACGGTTTTGATAAATTAACAAGTTTAATTATTAATTTCTATTTCCAGATTAAAATTTTTTAAGGCTTCAATTCTAGGCATTATCATTTCGTCTGTGATTTGTTCTGGTCTCAAAGTAGAGATAGCAAAAATTTGTCTTTCTATTTCTTCTAAATGCTGATTAAAACATATTCCACTTTCTTTATTAAATGAATGAGGATGATCTTTATATCTCTCCAGAGCCTCCTTATTTCTTTCTAAAATCGAAACGATTTTATACGGACTAACTCGATTATCAGCATAAATACAAATTTTTTTACGAAAATCTTCCGTTAATCTATTTTGTTCAATCAAAGATGGCTCAACTGAATCAATTAATTCAACGATATTTGCACAGACTGGTAACTCCCGAGCGATTAAAACAGTCGCCAGATGTTCATCTGGACCATATTTATTTAAATACTCACTTTGAACAGTTTGCCAATAGTTTAACCCTTCTGGTTGGTTAAATTCTGGAAAATAGTTTAAGTGGAACTTAATAATATTCCCCATATCGTGCAAAAGACAAGCAGTCAAAACATCTTTTTTATTGATTGGAATGGTCAAAGAATCAAGAATAACCTCAGCCACAGCTGCTACTCGCAATTGATGGAGTCTCAAGTTTGGCATTATTTTATATTTGTCATAAATATCGATGATTTTTTTCATTTTATATTAACGGAGAAAACCCGCCGGCTTGGCGGATTTATTTATTAATTATTATTTTCTTTTTGTCTGAGTGAATTTTTCGTGCATTGTTGAATAAGAAAAAAGCTCCGTCTCAGAAAACCAATAATCAATTTCTTTATTCGCTTCTTCAACATCGCCTGAGGCATGAATAATATTTGGAATTCCAACATCATTTTGATCTGCATGAGCAAAACTCATATGAGAATAATCTCCTCTGATGGTTCCAGGTAGGGCAGCTTTAGGCTCAGTTGCTCCAACCATCTTTCTAATTAATGCCACAGACTCAACCCCCTCGAGAACAAAAGCAATTACCGGACCTTCATTCATCATTGAAAGTGTAACATCAAAAGCTTTCTGGCCACGACGAGAAATCATTTTACCAATATTTTCATAATGATGAAAATAGTGATCATAACTAGGCTGAAGCATTTTTGTACCAATAATTTTCAATCCTATTCTTTCAAAACGAGATAAAATTTCTCCAACAATTCCACGCTGGACAGCATCTGGTTTAAAAACAATAAGAGAACGCTCAATAGTTGACATATATATAGAATATTTAATAAATAATAAAGTCCTTGTATTATATACTAAAAAACCTTTTTAAACAAAGTCTTTTTCATTCTCAAGAAATAGCCTTTATTTTAAGTTTAAAAAACAAATTATTGACGATATTTATCCATAATCTCCTCCTCAACCTCTTCTCGAGGTCGACCAAACTTTAAGTAAGACAATTGCTTAATTTTTTCCACGATTTCCACATTGCCTTTCGGAGTCAAACTCCAATGTGAGGTCATACTGAATGGCTTTGTTGGGGTTCCGTTCACGAGCATCGAAACATAAGAATTAAAGTTATCTAATTTCATAATATCAGCAGCCGTGAATGTTGGTTTAAATTTTTGTTCAACAAAATTGGCATCTTCCGTACTAACACGATAAATAGCCATTGAACCTACGTTACCAAAAACAGCATTTTTAATATTTTCTTCAAGCTGGGAAATATATTGGTGAGCCACAGTCAGAGACAATCGGTATTTACGAGCTTCGGAAAGAATTGAAGCAATCGAATCAGTTGTCACGTTTTGGAATTCATCAATATAAAGATAAAAATCATTCATCTTCTGACCATACATATCAACCCGCGACAAAGCGGCCATTTGTATTTTTCCAACAATCAATAAACCGATAAGATTGGCATTGATATCACCCAAGCGTCCTTTTGATAGATTAACTAAGAGAATTTTTTTATTATCCATGATCTCTCGGAAATTAAAGGCTGACTTACTCTGCAAAACAACTGGACGCATAATATCGTTTGAGATAAAGTTATCAAACTTCGAAGTAATATATGGAACAAAGTTAGCTATTGATTGATCCCCTGTTGTTTTCTCGGCATTTTTCCAAAACTCTATGACAATCGGATTTTTACATCTATCCATCAGCGAATGACGATATTCCTCATTGCCTAATATTCGGCCGATTTCAAGTAAAGTTGCCGGATTTTCCGAATCCTCCATCGCTAAAAAAGCACTATTTTTGAAATATTGTTCAAACATCGGACCGCCTGATGTTTTCATATCAAAAAGTTTATTGAAAATTCCCATCAATTCATTAATAACAAAAGTTTTCTGTTCGGGATATTTTGGATCAAATTCAAGCATATTGAGTCCCATTGGTCGAGCTGTATATGCTGGATCAAAATAAATAACATCATCAATTCTTTCTTTCGGAACATAACTTAAAATATCTTGAATATCACTTCCGTGCGGATCTATAAAACAACAGCCATCACCGTTTTTAATATCCTGAGCAATCATATTTTTCAAAATAGTTGTTTTACCCGTTCCAGTTTGACCAATAACATATAAATGTCGCATTCGATCTTCACGTGTCATCCGAATTTCCGTATCTTTACCACGATAACTATTAATCCCTAAAATAATTCCCTGATCTCCCATTTCCATTGGAGCCGGAGCAATACCTGATTTAGCTAGTTTAAGCTGTGGAGAAATGATGCCATAAGGGAAGTGGAAAAGTGTGGCTAATTCCTTAAGGTTAAGAGGTATCGAGTAATCATTAGAAAAAGTTCGATAAGAATAATCATGAATTAAATTCGATAAATCCGAACCTTTTGGATGATGAAAGACTAAACCATTACGATCGGCTTCAGTAAATTGATTAAAAGATGATTCAATGTCCGACAAGATTTGTTTCGAGCGAATTTCTGATTCAGCCGAAGCAATAACTCGAATATTAGTCGCCATAATTGTACTCTTTAATTTCTCACCAATATATTCTACCGCTTTATCATTAACCTTTTTTTCTTCTTTCTTTTTTGATGAACCGAAAAATAAATCTGAAGCAAGTGAGGTAAACTCTTTGGCAACCTGACGTGTTAGACTGGAAGCTGTTCGAACAGACATGCCATCCTTAACATCTGAGAGAATAACATGAAACTTTTTGATAATATCTTCGTCTTCAGGACAAATAGTAAATTGGATTGAAGCACCTTCGCCTTCTTTCTTTAGCTTCGTAAAAACATTTAAAATAATATTGAGAGGATCGTGATCAATCGAATCATAGAGTTTAATTGGATATACTTCGTGGTGAGTTAAAGTCGCATAGGAAGCAGAAATAATTCCCTTATCTGAAAATATATTGTAGTCATCTGGAGTTTCTGTTACTTTAGCATTCAAATGAACTCCCAATAATTGCTTTTCAAAGAGCTCAGCCTTGTGATTAGGTACGGCAACATAAAAAATAAAACTATCTGTTCCTTCTGCTAGAGCAATCTCAAGAGTGAAGTGATTTCGATTATGATTATCACGTCCCTCACCAACAGAGTGCATCCCTGAATAAAATTGTTCCATAGCACTAAGTAATTCTTTTAAACTTTTTTTATTATTTTCATTATCTGTTGCATCAGGAAGAGCAATTTCAAAAAGAGTCATATCGAGTGATTTAAAAAGTGGCGTCCCTTCTTTTAATCCTGGTACTTTATGAGTGGTATATAGATATTGAACAAGAAAACGATGAAAGTCATCATCAATGTGCGGATTATTCATTCGAGAAATAACAGACAAAACATTCGATATTCCCTTCTCAAGTAAAACACCTAATAATTCTTCCATTTTATTATCATGGGTTTCTGGTTTCAAGCGTAAGACTAACTTTTCAGCTTCACTTTTACCTAGAACTGCACTTTTATGCATAACAACCTCTGGTTCTAATTTCCTATATTCAGTAATAACAGAATGCGCTAAATCATCTTTATTTGTTTCTATTCCGCTTTCAGTTAATTCTTTTTCTCTGTCAGCCAATTTTGCCCGCAAAAAATCTAACTCTTCTTGAGGGTTTTTAAATTTAGGAGCACCATTTAGATTAAAATTTTCCATCCTGTTAGAGACAGTCACTCATTAATTGTGACATATCTGATTAAATATAGTTAGTAATATATATTAAACAATTTATGTTAGTACCACGCTAGAACAAAACAAGACACCTCTAACGGGATCCATAATAATTATTATATCACAACAATAAAATAATAGAGAAAATAAGTAGTCTTAATATATTAGAAATTACAAAGATTTTTTAAAACGGCTCATCCAATTGAGCACCTCTCTAGTAAATAAGAAATAATTTTAATAACTCTTAAAAATGAACTCTTATTTATTTTTAAACCACGGTCAAAATTTCAGCCTCGCCTTCAGTGATGAGAATTGTATGTTCAAAGTGAGCACTTTTTTTACCATCAGCTGTTTCTATTGTCCATTCGTCACTAGCACTGACAATACTTGCCCTTCCAAGATTAAGCATTGGTTCTATAGCAATAATCATTCCAGGAATTAATTTCTGTCCTTTACCAGCCTTCCCATAATTGGGAATATATGGATCTTCATGAATTTTAACCCCAACACCATGGCCAGAAAGTTCTCTAACTATACCGTATTTTTTATTAACATAGGATTCAATGGCATGTCCGATATCTCCCACAGTAGCACCCCCATTAGCCGCCCAAATACCCACTTCTAGAGCTTTTTTAGTAGCTTCGAGTAGTTGCTCATCATTCTTTGATATTTTTCCTACAGGAACTGTAACAGCGTGATCAGTAAAATATCCTTTATATTTAAGTCCAAGGTCTAATGAGACAATATCGCCTTCTTTTAGGATTCTAGATTTCTTTGGGATACCATGAACTATCTCATTATTTACAGAAATACAAATAGTCGCAGGAAAAGCAATAGGAGCTCCTTTTGGTCGGTAATTCAGAAAGGCCGGTTCGCCACCAGATTCCTTTATTAAATCATAAGCATATTTATCAAGCTCAAAAGTTGAAATCCCCGATTTAACTTTTTTTGCTGTTTTTACAAGTACCCCCGCTAAAATCTTCCCACCCTCTCGTATAATTTGTATTTGTTTTGGAGTTTTGATTATAATTGTCATATAAATTATCTTAGTTCAAAAAGGTCTAAGATGCAAATCTTGATTTTATATAAAAATAATCATTTTACCAATTCGACGCGATAGCGTTAGTCTGGTAAGAAGTTTATTAAAATTCATTCTTATAACATTCTTTACAATATATAATAGGAGCTCTATCTTTACCGAAGTGAGTTTTGAAATCTTTGCCACACTTATCACAAATCCTATCTTTCAAATGCATATTATCTACCCAAAGATTAAGTTTTTCGTTCATTCGACAAAATGGACATTCATGAGGAATTGGTAATTTCATTTTTCGCAAGAAACGCAATTCCATTTCAATTATTTTATATCCTCTTCCACATTTTTCACAACCTATAACTTCACTCAGAATATCATCACCAATATCTTTTATATTATCTGGAATATCTTCTACTTTTTTTGTAATTTTATATTCATTTTTATTTTCTTCTAAATAAGACCCACCGATTTTTTCGATTTCATCTTTTGTTTTAGAATTAAAAAGTTGAGCAAAGGTTATATTATAAGGAAATGGAGATAACTCAATTGGGAAAAATTCCCCATATTTATAAACATTCCCAACTTTATCTACATATGGCATATCTTCCATATGCTTAATAATTTTTTCTCTTAACTCTTTATATTTTTCTTTTCCATATACTTTATTAAAAATAACATTTTCTCCTTTTTTAGCCGAAACACAACCAAATTGGTTTTTACCACCCAAAGCAAGTTTACAATATTCCACGTTCAAAACATTTATTCCAGTTTCTTGAGAAAAAAGTATATTTGATCCATCTCCTATTACTCCCCCTTCATAAGCCAAGCTCATATTATTACCAAAACCAGAAACATCGTAACAATCTCTTTGATTTTTTTTATATAACATAAGACAATATTTAAGATTTTCTGAATCTGCAACATCATAACATTCATGACAATTTTTAGAATTAAAAACATAACTTCCTGTACAGTCTACTGACATTGTATCCCAAGCTGGTTTTGGGGGGATACTCATCCAAAAATCTTCTGACTCCTTTTTAGCTTTATTATATCCAGAGTATGAAGAAAAATTATACTCTTCTAAAACTTTTTGATACTCTTCTTTTGATAATTGTTGATTTTTAAAAAAATATTTTTTATTTTTTAACCCTGCACAAATAAAACAATCCTGACAATTTTCACAATCACGAACAAAATAACAATCTACACAAAAACGTATATTACCTCTTGTCCCAACAGTTTTATGACTTTTATATAAATTCATACAATCATAAATTGTGTCACAATCCATAACCATGGAACAATTAAAACTTTCTCTATTCCTTACAACAAGCGCGCCATAAGCGCATTCTTGATTAAATCCTGAATCAAAAGTAAGATAGCAATCTTTTAAATCTTGAGCATGATTATTGTAAGGAGATCCAACCGTTGTAGTTGAATTTATAGAAAGTCCAAGCATTGGAGCCCCGTGCATCAGCTCATCAAATTGTGTAAAAAATGGTTTAGAAAAATCATAATCTACGCCATGGTCTTTCCAATCCCACTTATCACTCCACCAACATTTCGGACAATATACTACATATTGAGCCTCAGGAGGATACATGGAAATAAATTTATCCCCACACAAATCACAATTTCGATGAAAAAGATTGGTTAAATTATACCAAGCAAGACGGCGTTGCCTTCTACATTCTGGACAAAATGTCGGCACTGGAACTTTCATTTTCTCATAAAAAGAAAAATCATCTGGTTCAACAATAAAGTCATTTTTACAATTCTGACAAATCTTAGTTTGTGCTTCCATAAGTTCATTATACTAAAAAATATATACAAGTATACAACAACCCCGAAGCAAAGCTTCGGGGTTGTAATTCTTAATTTTTAATTTTTCATTCCTAATTAATTAATAGTTGTCCCAATAAAATCCATACCATCTAGAAAATTTTTAAGATTCTCTATGTTTTTACCATTCATGATAACTACTTCTAGCTTCATTGATTCTGCTTCTTCTGCCGCAATAGGATCAAAAGGGGTACTTAATCCTGGTTGCCAATCTGCAGGCAATAGAGCCCTAAATTCTGGCCAATTTAAATTTTTAATAGGTTTAGCCTCAGGAAATTTTTTAGGATCACTCTCATAAACATAATCTATATTTGAAAGATTAAGAACTTTTTTAGCCGAGACTCCAAAAGCACAATGTACAGCAGCAAGGTCACTACTATTACCCGACTTCCATCCACCTCCCAAAATTACTGGTTTATCAGTTGAAGGAATGTTATCTGGATCCATTATTATATTTTTATAAGCATAATCACCAAAAGCAATCCGAACAAGCTCCGCATTCAAACGAGTTGTCGCGATTCCTAGCCAGTCGAGATCCTTCTTACTGGGACTCCCTAATTGTGCTGCGATTTCATTATAATTACGACATAATTTTCCTCCACCAGTAATAATTACAAAATGATAACCTTTATCTACGTATGATTTTATAGTTTCTGCAAAATTTTTTATAAAAGAAATATCAACTTGTTCAGGAACAATAACAGCGCCACCCAATGAAATAACAATGTGTTCATTATTCATACTTTATTCTAATAAACCAATTGAATTGATAATATCATTATGAACCTCTTCAATTGACTGCTCGCCATTAATCGAGTGCACTGTATAACCCGCTAAATCTTTTAAATATTCCATCGATGGAATGACATTGTTTACATATTCATCGAAACGATTAGCAATCCCTTCATCAGAGTCATCCGAGCGACCACGTAATTTCATTCTTTTAATTGCCTCTTCTTTACTCAATTCAATATATATAATTTCAATTTCATTGCGATTGTAAAATTTCATCATATCGTCAAACGATTCCGATTGAGCGATAGTTCGAGGAAACCCATCGGCCATTATTGTCGTTGACTCCTTAACATTTGGAATTAAAATACTAGTCAATAAACCAATCGTCAAAAAATCTGGCTGTAAATAACCTTTTTCCAAATTATATTTTATCCGACGAGTCGTAAAATCATCACGACCAGCAAGTTTTCGATACTCATTTCCTGGCGACATAAATATAATATCGTCAGAAATTTTATTACCCTCTAAATATTTTTTTAATAATTCTATTTGTGTTCCCTTACCAGAACCGACGATCCCATAAAAAATAATTGTTCTTGTTTTATTATTTATCATATTTATTCATTATATACTAAAATTCTTAAACATAAAAAAAGACCTAAATAATAGGTCTTTTTAATATTCTCGCATCGACAGTTGTGCTTCTATCTTCTTTATCAAATCAATAACAACAGAAACAACGATTAGAAGGGCTGTACCTCCGATAGCAAATGCGCTGATACCAGTAATTGATCTCATAATCAGTGGCAAAACAGCAATGACTCCCAGAAAAACTGCTCCAATCATCGTAATCCGATTTAAAATTCGGGCAATATAATCGCGAGTTGCGAGCCCTGGACGAATTCCTGGAATAAAGGCTCCGTTTTTCTGTAAATTTACCGATAATTGATCTGGATCAAAAGTAACGGCTGTATAGAAATAAGTGAATAAAAAGACAAAAATAAAATAAAATAATGAATAAATCCAAGTATTTTGAATAAACCAAAGTAAACCATCAGAAATTGCTTTCAATGTTCCATTACTTGATGTAGCTAAAACATTTCCAACCAGTTGTGGAAAAAGTAAGATAGAAAGAGCAAAAATAATTGGAATAACTCCAGCTTGGTTAACTCGAAGTGGAATATAAGTTTGTGTCCCACCAGCAACATGATCTCCTCGAACTTGTTTTGCATAAGTTACTGGAATAGGGCGTTCAGCTTCCGTCACAATAACAACACCAACTATGATTAAAATTCCAATTACAAGGAAAAATAGATAAAGAGGTAACTGTGAAATATCAAAAGCAAAGAAAAATTGTGTAATCTCACGAGGAAGATTTGCTACTATTCCAGCGAAAATAATAAGTGAGATACCATTACCAATCCCAAATTCTGAAATCAGTTCACCAATCCACATGATCAACATCGAACCGGCGACAATAACAGAAAGGTTCGATACAAGCTCAAAAGTAGTTAGATCAACGAGAATTCCTTGCTTCTTAAGTAAAATTAAAAGACTAAGTCCTTGAACAATAGCAAGGGGCACGGTTAACATCCGGCTCAATTGTGTAAATTTCTTACGCCCAATTTCACCATCTTCTTGATACATAGCTTTCAATCGGGGTGACATAATGGTCAAGAGTTGCATTATGATCGAACCAGTAATATATGGTCCAACCCCTAGCATTAGAATTGAAAGATTTGAAAGACCACCACCGGAAAAAATATTTAAGACGCCCACAAATTGATTATTAGCAAGAAATGCTTGAAGTCTGTTTTGGTCAATTCCTGGAATTGGAATGATGGAGAGTAAGCGAAAGACTATTAGAGCTGCCAAGACAAACAAGACACGATTTCTCAATGTCTTATCAGTCACTATCATCTTTAATTTATTCCAAACCTTTTCCATGTTATTTTAGTGTACCACCTGCTTTCTCGATTTTAGTACGAGCGGCTGGGGATACTTGGCAATCTTCAATTGAAAGTTTAATTGTTATTTCGCCTGTTCCGAGAATTTTAACATAAGGTATAACACCGCCATTTCGACGAATGATATTCTT
>JBBRJM010000006.1:0-22849 GCA_038219305.1 Minisyncoccia bacterium
GCAGAAAGGAGAGTTGCTAGCTCAACTCTCAAATCTCGTGTAAATTGTATATGTGACATATCCGTGTGTGTAATTAAGCTTGTAATGGTATACAGCTATCTTACACCACGGATTGTTGCATTTCAGGTTAGAATCTAGGAAACAGACATACAAACAAAGTAAATCCTCCCTTACCCACTCGGCGCGATAGCGTTGGAATGGTAAAGGTGTAAACATTTAATCAAATTAAATATTATTCAGAAATAAATCCTTTTTCTAATTTAAATGTTTGTATTGCATCTTTTAACCCTATGCTTTTAAGATACTCTTTAAATTCTTTAGGAAGCGGAGAAGGCCCAACCCAAACACTTCTTTGAATCATAATAAAATGAAGGATTTTAAGTTCTTTTCTAAACCAATCTCTGTGCGATTTTTTGTCCTCAGAAATATCATATAAAAGTAACAAATTCTTTGGGTCTTTATTTGTTTTATCAGTATGAAATTTCTCAAAAATTTCACGATCTTTTTGATTCAAATATTCTTCACCTTTATAAGTTATATAATAATGCCCATTTGACTCTTTTATATATCCCCTATTTTTTAAATCTGAGCATCTATTGGCTAAGGTTTGATATTTATAATATTTAAAATTTGGAAGGCCGAGAAAACCAGTGCGAACTCCACTATAACTAACAATCTTTTCATTTTTAATATCACTTAAATACTGTAAAATAGTTTTTTCAACACTCATACAAATAATAATATCATGTTTACCAATTTTACGCGATAGCGTTAGGTTGGTAAATACATCTTATTTTAAATACAAAATAAGATGTATATTAAAAAATCCCCAAGTGGGGATTTTTTAATATAAAATTTTGATTACCAAGCGAAGTGAGGAACATGTTTATGGGTTACTTTTCAAAAAGAAAATTGAAAAGTAACAATAAACACCCGCGACATTTTGCACTGCTATAAAAAAAGTCCCGAGTGGGACTTTTTTTCTACCAAGCAAAGTGTGCGAACGCTTTGTTACTTTCAGCCATTCTGTGAGTATCATCACGCTTCTTTACAGCTGTTCCTTCGTTTTTTGAGGCTAGAATTAATTCTTCAGCTAATTTTTGATGAATTGCAGCTCCTTTTTTGCTTCGAGCAGCGAGTATTATCCAACGCATTGCAAGGGCAAGTCTTCTCTCTGGGCGGACTTCGCGAGGAACTTGATAGTTGGCTCCACCAATTCGGCGAGAACGAACTTCAACCATCGGACCGGCATTTTTAATTGCCGTATCAAAAACTTCCAAAGGATTTGGATTTCCTGTCTTTTCCTTAATTATTTCAAAAGCTTTATAAACAGCCTTACGAGCTGTCTCTTTTTTTCCGTGAATCATGATGTTGTTTATAAATTTAGCCAACTTTTGGGAATTATAAACAATATCAGCTTCTACAATATTTCGATTTGTTATTTTTCTTCTCATATTATTTTAAATTATTTTTTCTTAGGAACACCTGCCTTAGGAGTTTTTGCTCCATAGAGACTTCTTGATTGACGACGCTTATCAACTCCAGTTGCATCCAATCGTCCACGAACTATATGGTAACGTACTCCAATCAAGTCTTTAACACGTCCACCACGAATCATGACAACTGAGTGTTCTTGCAAGTTATGTCCTTCACCTGGAATATAAGCGGTTACTTCCATTCCGTTTGTAAGTCGAACTCTAGCAATCTTTCGAAGAGCGGAGTTAGGCTTCTTTGGAGTAGTAGTTGAAACTTTTGTACAAACACCGCGTTTAAATGGTGATGCGTAATATACAGGTTTATTTTTAATCGAATTAAAACCGCGAGCAAGTGCCACAGCTTTTGATTTCTTTTTAATTGTTTTTCGGTTTTTGCGAATTAATTGATTAATTGTTGGCATAAAAATAAAAATAGTCGAGTACTGACTAGTGAAACTACTTTACTATAGAGAAAGGAAAAAAGCAAGCCCCCACACCTACTTTGACTTCAAAGTCAAAGTAGGTGTGGGGGCAAGCCCCGACTCACATCATATTTTCAGCTAATCAAAGTCAAAGTAGGTGTGGGGGCAAGCCAAACCTCAGCTCATACCTTTGTTTAAATAAGGGTGGACTTGAGATGGAGTAAACTTGTCATTATGATTAATAACTAAATTAGATTTTCTTTAAATATGAAATTCCTTATTTAGGTAACCTTTTTTAACTTCAATTAGACCAGAAATATGAGCGGGGCTATAAGTTTCATCAAAATTTTTATTTTCAATTTTAGCATAATACAAACCGTTTGGAATTAAACAAAAGTACTTTCCTGTTTTATCTGTGACTTTATGAATCACTTCTCGATCGGAGTCTTTAGAGAATATTCTCATAATCGCAAAAGATAGTGGAGTATCATTTTCTCTGTATTTAATTCTTCCAAAAGACCTAGGCTTTAAAATAGTATTATTTAAGATTGCCATAACAAGATAAACCCCCAAAATAATGAAATTATAAGCATTTGGGGAAACCATAACTATGATTATGGTCAACAAAAAACCAAAATAAAAAATAAAATTGCTAATTCGAGAAATCCAAATATCTCGCTTTGAAAAAAACTTCATTAATTTTTTATCTTTCTTAGCGAATTCATTCCAATCAAATTTAATTGGATCCATCGGAATATTTTTACTAATTACTCCCCCTTCTTTAAGGTCAATAATTCCACTAAAATATAAATCCTGATAGAGTTCGTCATATGATTTACCAGCAAGTTTTGTTGATGGGAAAGTGTAATTAGTCTTACCAGCTGTCATTATATAGCGTCCAGCTGGAACCAGGAAGCCATAACGACCATCTAAATCGGTAATGGAAGTCGCGACTTCATTGCCGGTTAAATCTCGAAGAACGACATAGGCAGGATCGAGCGGTTGCTTCGTTACACTATCATACACTGTCCCCCAAGGAAGATTACGTTTTTTTATACCAAGAGCTATCATCAAAAGTCCCCAGATTCTAATCGGGATTAAAAATAAATCAGCCAAAGTCAAAGGATTAACAAATAGAGCAGTCGTTGTTGTCAAATAAGCCCCAGAAACAACTCCCACTGTCGTCGTAGCTTTCGAAGTCACATTACCAACTGGTGTATTAACAGCATTAGAAACAATTTCTTTCTTTTCTTCAAAATATTGCTTAACAGCTTCAGTTTTCTTTTCGCCAATAATATTTTGACTAATATTAGTTAAGGCATTATTAAGTGCGCTTGTTATTTCTCCTTGATCTACTATCGGATTATTTGCGTTTGGATTAAAAATTGCATCAATCAAATCTGAAATTGCCTGACCTGTAGTTTTTGGTTCAGGAATTTCATCATTATTATTTGGTGGATTACCTTCATTGTTAGGAGGATTAACTGGTTCAATCACAGGTATGATAAGGTCCACTGGCGGTAGAATCGGATCTGTGGGTGGGGTTGGAGGTATGACCGGTGGAGTTACAATGGGTATAATTGGTTCCGTCGGTGGTACTACCACAGGGGGAACAACAGGTTCAGTTGGTGGAACTACAACAGGTGGAGTAGTTGAGCTTCCTCCACCCGAATTATTACCACTATCACGAACGCTTTTGGGCCGCCAATCAGTTTTAATACAGGCTCCATTTACTCTACAATCAAACTCTATATAGCCAAAATTTTGAGACCAAGCATAACCCTCAAACTCACCGTTTGAATTAATTTTAACCTTAAAATCACCATTTAAAGTTGTAGTATTATCTCCTCCACAAGCTAAATCTGAGAAATTATTATTATCTTTATCACAATTTACTTTAGAATTAAAATTAATCCAACCGGTATTTTCTCCCCAAGCAAAACCAGACAATTGTCCTTCAGCTGTATTTCCGACTTTAAAATTAGAAACTTCATTACCATTCGAACAGAAATTAAAATTACCCTTATCTGTTAAACCATTATTATCAGAGTCACAATTTTTACTATTAAAATTAATATAACCCACTCTATCCCCCCAAGAGTAACCAGTAAATTCTATGTCGGTAATACGGAGATAAAAATTTGAAAAACTTGGTCGAAAATTAATATAACCGGCTTCATTATTTAATAAAACTCCTCCTAATCCATTGGGAATCACAAAACGAGCAATTTTATAATTAGCCGAATCTATAACCGTGCCATTAGTCTCTGATGCCAAAAGATAATTACCACCAAAAATGATGACTGTAAGAAAAATTATTCTAAATAAATTTTTAAAAGTTAAAAACATGAGATAAGTATATTATACAAAATATTTAGAAATTAAAGAACAGATGATTGAGCATCTCTTTCGACTACATCAACCATCAAACCACAATTTCAATTTTTTTATTTTTAATAGATTTCAAATCCAATAAAAAAACAAAAAGTTTATTACATCTGAAG
Source organism: Minisyncoccia bacterium (assembly GCA_038219305.1). Taxonomy (GTDB): domain Bacteria; phylum Patescibacteriota; class Minisyncoccia; order Phycocordibacterales; family UBA9973; genus UBA8515. The sequence continues at coordinate 4,402 of JBBRJM010000006.1, forward strand.
ACCAGTCAACAGATAAAACAATATGTAAATTATTGGCGATACCTTATTCCAAAGCAAAAATATAAATAAAACCAATAAAAATAATCCCCATTGCTCCATAAAATTTTCAATAAAGCGATATTTAAATGGGAGGATTGAAAATAATATTTTCGAACCATCAAGTGGTGGAATTGGCACTAAATTAAAAGTAGCCAAAATTAAATTAGTGAATACAATGATTGAAGAAATCATATATAGTGGATTAAGGCCGGTAGTATTAAAAAGGGGTACACCTAAAAGAGTCGGTCCGAGGCGAATAACTAAAGCAAAAATAATTGCAATTAATAAATTCGAAATAATTCCTGAAATTGAAACAAAAAATTTAGCTAAATTCCCATGAGAGAGGTTGTTTGGATTATATGGCACAGGTTTAGCCCAACCAATGATAAAATTTGTCCCCATCAAAATTAGTGCCAATGGTAGAATAACCGAACCAACCGGATCTAAATGTTTAAGAGGGTTTAAAGTTAAACGACCACTTAATCTTGCAGTATTATCACCAAAAAGATAAGCCGTGTATCCATGCGAAAATTCGTGGATGACAACAGACATAATCAAAACAATAACATAAAATATTCCATCAATTCCTTGCATTTTGTTTGAATTAATTGATATTCATATTTTAAATGATTATCAATTACTTAAAAAACTAAATAATAAAAAATTCACATTCTCATAAGTAACCATGGTCACGGTAACTTGCGGGATTGCATTTCTATAAACTATATGATAGCATGGTAATCACATATGGCAAAAGTTTGTGAAATAACTAAAAAAGGTTCAATTATGGGGGGAGGATACTCAAACGTTGTTCGTGCAACTAAGTTTAACCCAACCGGCATGGTTCGCAAATATCCAAACCTACAAAAGAAACGGGTGTATGTTCCTGAGCTAAAAAAATATTTTCCGCTAACAATATCAACTCAAGCTATCAAAACTATCAATAAAAACGGAGCTTACGCCACACTCAAAAAAGCTGGAATCATAAAATAAAAATCTCGACACAATGTCGAGATTTTTATTTTTTTAAACGATACAATGCTATTTAAAAATTACTTATAAATCAATTTTTGACCATCCGTCTCAAAAATTATATTCCCTTTTTCATATGTAGTTAAATATGGAATACGTAGAGATAAAAGCCTTTCAAGAACATCCTTATGAGGATGACCATATTTATTATTTTTATCAACTGAAATGACAGCAATTTCAGGATTTACTTTTTCCAACCACAAGAGACTTGTCGAAGTATGAGAACCATGATGTCCAATTTTTAAAACATTAGAATGAAGAATCGCATCACTCTCATTCCATTCAATTAAATTTTCTGTATAGAGAGTGGCATCCCCAGTCATTAAAAAAGATTCATTTCCATAAACTAACTTCCCTACTATTGAACCATCATTAGAATCAAAATTTGATATATCTCGATCTGGAAATAAAATATCAAAATAAATATTTCTCTTCTCGTCTAAAATTATTTTCATTCCTCGATACGCAACAACTTTATTAATTTTCTTTTCTAAAACTTTATCTTCTAAACTAGAAGATATTTTAGATTGTGAAATTGCCCCATTTTCAATAATAGTCAAAACCTTATAATTGTCTAGAAATTGTGGTAATCCTCCAATATGATCCAAATCAAAATGGGTTGTCATAACGATATCTATTGATCTATCAGCAAAAGGCATTACCTTGGCAAGGCTGGAGAGTAACTTTGAATCAAGTCCACCATCTATAAGCATTTGTTTTCCGTTTGGAGCTTCTATGTATATGGCATCACCTTGCCCAACATCCAAAAAAACAACTTTTAAATAATTGTTAGGGTGCTCGTATCTATAGACAAATACCCAAATATAAACCGTAGAAATAAGAAGGAAAAATATGAGTATATATGGTAGATATTTTCTTAGTCTTTTCATAACGTTATAAACAAGTCGTGGTCTCTACTTTTTTAATGAAACTAATACTCGCTTTTATTAATTTAAATAATATTAGTAACTTGATTTTTACTTCCCGTAACTACAGCTTCTAACAGAATTCCATGATATAATTTATATATTAACATTAACCGAATTTTTTTCACAAATATTATAGATAAAAAAGTCTTCGAATTTCCTCGCCATATTATTCTTTTTAAAAATAGAAGCTCGACCAGACATTTTTTATAATACTTGTTTCAAAAAACTTCAAAAAATATGAAAGAAATATTTATACCAAAAACATTTGATCTTGAAGGAATTATAGGAATAAGTGCAAAAAATATTGAAGAACATTTAAAATTATATAAGGGTTATGTAAATAATTCAAATCTAGTTTTAAATAAAATTAAAGAATATGAACAAAATACTACGGAAAATGCTTACATATTAAATGAACTTCATCGTAGGTTTTCATTTGAATTTGGGGGTGTGCGCAATCATGAATGCTATTTCTCTTCACTTTCTGGAGGACACAAAGAATTAAATGGAGATTCTAAACTAAGGCAATTAATAGAAAAAAGTGGGTTAAGTTTTGATATGTGGCTTGAGAATTTTAAAGCACTAGCAATGACTCGCGGTGTTGGCTGGGCAATACTTTATTATGATAAGCAAAACGAGGAATTATTTACTCAGTGGGTAGACGAACAGCATCTTGGTCACCTTGTTGGACTTTCCCCTATCCTCTCTCTTGATATGTGGGAACATGCTTACTATTTAGATTATATTCCTGCTGACAAGAAAAAATATATAGAGGCTTTTTTTGCAAATCTAAACTGGGAAGTAATAGAAGATAATTTTAAAAAAGCTCAATAAAATTCCAACAAAAAACCTTTCTAACTAGAGAGGTTTTTTGTTGGAATTTTATCTTCTTTTAAAAAGACCCACCAAATTAATAATATGTAAATCAAAATTGTAAACAATAATGGAAATGACTGAATTGTGATACTTGCAAAAGAGAGTGTTCCAAAAAAATGAATAGTTGAAAGTATATAGAGTAAGAGTAAATGGGCTAAATAACCAAAAGGTATTGAGAGTATAGGAGAAATAAACCCGGTAATTCCAACAATAAAACTAAAGAGCATAGTAATAGGAATAAACAACAATATTAAAATATTAGCTGGAATTGAAACTAAAGATAAAACTCCTGTCAAATATAATAATACAGGGAGAACAGAAATTGTCGCAGCCATTGTACTCGCCATTAGCTCTCGAATACCAAAGCGCAGAGGTAAAAACTTAAACCAATTTATTACTTTTGGCGTTACGAAAAGAACCCCTCCTGTCGCAATAAAAGATAATTGAAAAGACATATCTATAATTACTCTAGGATCATAAGCTATCATTAAAAATCCAGCAATAACGAGAGCTCTGCCAGCATCATAACGCCGACCTGTCATTCTCCCTAGTAACATAATAACAGCCATAATCCCGGCTCGAATTGCTGTTGGTGAGGCACCTGCCATTATAATAAATAAAATAATTACAATAACTCCGAAAATAATTGAAATAATTTGTGAAAAAATTAAACCAAAAACTCTCATAACCCCATCAGCGACGATTGAGACATTGTAACCTGATAAGGCAATAATATGGATAGTCCCGGTATTAATAAATTCATTATTCAAATCTTCTTCAAAACCACCACGTGCTCCTAAAATAAGGCCATTAGCTAAATCACTCTCAGGCGGTGAAATGACACGGTCAATATTTTTAATAAAAGAACTTCTCAAATTACAAAGCCAAGATTTTATTTTACTCCCATTCCCTTCGGAAATAATTACTATTTCTGCTTTTTTAATAATATAATAAATATCTTGATTACCTAAATATCTTTTATAATTAAATTCTTTGCCTGATTTTGTTGTAAAATTCTCTGGTTCCTCTAAAATTCCTTTTACTTTTATTTTGTCTCCATATGATACTTCTGTATTTCTATCAACTATAACTAAAATATTTACATCTTGATTTAATAAAGTTATATTGAGATGCTTATTTTTTAAACGAATATCTGGATCATCACTCACTAAACCCTCTAATATTACAGTTTTACCTATTGCCTCAGAATAATTTGGTGCTTTAGGTATAAAAAATAAAAACCTCACCAGGGCGACTGTAATTAAAATAAATATTATAATAATATCTTTTTTAGACATCTACATTTATATTATATCAAACTTCTTAATTTATGATCACTCCCATGATTTAACATCCATAAATATGAAATAATTACTTCTTTTTTAGAATCTTTATTTATATTTCTAAACATTATATTTTTAGAATAGTAGATGTTTTGAAAACCCTCTGAGTTGTAAAATATATCCAGTCAAGAAAATCTATGTCATCTGTCCTAAAAATATCAACTTTTTTGTAAAGTAAAATAAAGTTCTTTATTTATAATATTTTTTAAACTCCCTGAAAAAAAATGTTCTAGAATACCTTACTCAGATGAGAAAGTGAATACTCAGAATTTTAGCAAGAATTTTTGAGATATCTTTGTAATCAAAGCACCCAAAAGGTGTGCTTGTTCCGATGAGAAAGTCGGCCCGAACAAAGCAAAAATTAAGCAGGGTTTTATGTGTGCATTTTGAGAAAAGTTATTTTATTTATTTTTTCAAAACTGATAATACCTTGTGAAAAAATTAAAAAACCATTTCAAAATTACTTGAAATGATTTTTTTGTAAACCTGCACAATTTGTCGCAATCAGGTCGGCTTTATCATTATAGATATGACCAGAGTGACCTTTAACTTTCTGCCACATAATTTTTCCCGAGAAATTGCGAATAGAGGCAATTAATTCTTTCCATAAATCCTGATTGAGAACGGGTTCTTTTTTAGAAGTTCGCCATCCATTTTTTTCCCAACCAAATATCCAATTTGTGGCTCCCCCCAAGACATAAGCAGAGTCCGCAAAAATTGTCACACTACTTTCTTTATGGTTTTTATTCATATATTTTAGAGCTTCAATTACAGCCTTAAGTTCCATCCTATTATTAGTAGTGTTAGCTTCACATCCCCCAAGTTCTACAACACTGCTATTTGCTTTTTGCTGTTTGATGTTAGAATTAGTAATTATCACAACTCCCCAACCTCCAGGACCGGGATTACCAAGTGATGAACCATCTGTATATATTTCTATTTTTTTACTCATAATTATATTATATCAATAATTCGGAGTCTTAGCTCCGTTCGGCCACCAAAAGTGCTTTTTTCAAACGTGACGGTCACATTAATTTTATCACCAACTGAAAGTTTTGTTTTAAAACTATCGCGCGTTTTAAAAAAGACGATAGCTTTAACAGAAACTCCACGACTATTTCGAAATATTAATTCGAGATGATTTTTTTCTTTTCCAAATTCTTTCAGTGAAAAAATCGACTCATTTTTAATTAAAAACATTGGTTTTGGATTCCCCGTTCCATAAGGAGAGAGTGAATCAATGACTTTAAAGTTTTCGTTAGTCACATCATCGAGACTTATGGTCGCGTCAATCATCAATTGGGATTTTTCCATGTTACTTGTCTTGTAATCAATTAATACTTTTATCAATCTTTCTTCAAGATAATGAATTTCATCGTGCGAAACTGAGAATCCTCCTGCCGCTTTATGCCCACCAAAAGTAAGGAAACTATTTTCAGGAAGATCATTCATTAATTTGACTAAATTCATTTCGCCGTAACTTCGACATGATCCCTTAATCTCACCATTACCATCAGCCCCCCAAACAAAAACCGATTTTTTATGTTCATCCACAATTTTTGAAGCCACAATTCCCAAGACTCCAATCCGCCATTTTGGATTACCAATGACAATAATTGATTTCTCTTCGCGCTGAGAGAGAGTGTGTTTAACTTCTTTCATAATCTGTGCCACTATATGTTTACGTTCATCATTAATATCAGAGAGTCTTTTGGCTAATTCTTTAGCTTCTATTAAATCGGTCGCTTTTAATAAATTAAAAGCTTCAATAGGATCTGCCATTCGACTGGCAGCGTTTATTCTAGGTGCTAAAGTAAAAGTAACATCTTCTTCATTTAATTTTGTTATATCAACTCCAGCTTTATTGAAAAGTTCAACTAATCCTGGACGTCGGCCTCTTTGTAATACTTTCAATCCAAAATAAGCTAGGGTACGATTTTCATCAAGTAGTGGAACCTGGTCAGAAAGCGTTGCAACTGCGGTCATATCCAATAACCATTTTTCCCACCCTTTACTTATCTTCCAATATTCTCCATATTTTACAATGAGGGCTTGAACTAATTTAAAAGCAATTCCAGCACCGCAGAGCATTTTATCGGGATAATTACAGCCTTTCTGTTTTGGATTTAAGATCGCATAAGCTTTTGGAATTTCCTCTTGGATTAAATGGTGATCGGTAATAATGACATCCATCCCAGAAACGGAAGCAACTCTGACTTCTTCAACGGCCGTAATTCCTAAATCAAAAGTAATTAATAAATTTACATTCTCTTTAATGAAACCATCGATGGCATCAAGGTGGAGTCCATAACCTTCATCATGACGATCTGGAATATAGATTGTAAAATTTTGGTAATTAATCTTTTTTAAAAAATCATAAATAATCACGGATGCTGGAATACCATCACAATCATAATCACTATAAATGACAATCTTCTCTTTAGCTTCTATCGCCTCAAATATCCGAACGACGGCTTTTTCCATATCTTTCATTCTATATGGATCGTAAAGTCCCTCTTCATATGATGGATTTAAAAATCTCTCCCAATCGGCTTTTTTAATAGAGCGATTGGTAAGAAGTAGTTCTAAGAGTTCAGTCTGATTTGGCATATCAAGATTGTAACATAAAATTAAAAACTATCTCTAAAATAGTCTAAATACCCATCCTAGCAACAGCTTGGATGGGTATTTATAAAAAAAATTTAATAATTATTTCAAAACTTTAATTCCAGCTAATGTTCCTTTTGCTAGAAAATCAAGAGTTGCTCCACCTCCAGTTGAGACAAAACCTAGAGAAGATTCAAGCTTTATTTTTGAAATCATTGAAACAGTATCCCCACCACCAATAACACTATCAGTTTTTGCTTTAGCTATTATTTTAATTAATTTCTCCGTTCCGGACCCAAAGCCATCTTCGTATTTACCCAAAGGTCCATTCCATAATACAAAACTAGCTTTTTCGACTAAACCTTCGAGCATTTTGAGTGTCTCTGGTCCAACATCAACTATTGTTTCATTACCAGTCACTTCAGTTGATTTACAAATTCGTTTCTTTGAACCATCAGTTACTTCGACGTCAATTGGTAAGAGTAAATTCTTATTTTTCATTAGAGATGGTATTTGAAAATTTCCTTCATCAGTGAGAGATTGACCAACTTCATAACCTTTAACTTTAAAAAAATCATTTGCCAAAGCCCCCCCGATAAATACATTATCCGCAGATCGAAGAAACTTTTTAACTAGTGGAATTTTTGTCTCAAACTTCGCTCCACCGAGAATAAAAATAAATGGATGATTAGGGTTAAAAGCTTTTTCAAGACTTGTGATTTCTTTCATCATTTGTAAACCAGCATACCCTTTCAAATATTTAGTAATACCGACAATCGAAGCGTGGGTTCGGTGTGAGACTGAAAATGCATCGTTTACATATATTTCACCATAACGAGATAGCGCCCTTGCAAAAGAAGGGGCATTTTTCTTTTCACCTTCTTCTGTTCTAATATTAGCAAGGAGAACAATACTTCCCTTCTTGAGAACCTTAATAGCATCTTCTGTTTTATCGGACAGAATTGGTTGATCAAGAAAAATTAAATCTGGTAGAAATTTTTTAAGTCTGGTAGCTATGGGAGCTAAACTTCTCTTTCCATCTTCGCCAAGATGAGCCAAAATTATAACGATTGCTCCTTTCTTGTGTAAATATTCAATTGTTGGTAAGGATTTTTGAATCCGAAAATCATCCAAAATTTTATCATCCTTCATTGGTACATTAAAATCAACACGAACTAAAACCTTTTTCCCAGTCAAATTTTCTAAATCTTTAATTGATTTCATATAATTCCGCAATTTTAACAATTGCACTAAATTTTTTAGGAGTCAGACTATCGCGACCAACGAGCAGTCCATCGGCATTACCCACCTTAATAAAAGACTCGGCATTGAAAGAGTTTACAGATCCGCCATAAATAATTTTTAAAGAGTTCGCAACTTTTGCATCATACAAATCAGCCACTAATTTTTTAATATATATTTTCATTTCAATAAACTCCTCAACAGTTGCTTCTCGAATAGCTCCTTTACCCACAGCCCAAATTGGCTCATAAGCAATAATAATATTTTTTAATTGAGATTTTGGAATTTCTGAAAGACACTCTTCTATTTGATGTTTAATAAAAGAAAGATAAATTCCTTCCGGGTCGCGAACACTCTCTCCAATACAAAGAATTGGTTGAAGTTTAGCTTTTAAGCTATTTAATATTTTTTTATTAACAATCTGATTTGTCTCGCCGAGTGCTCGGCGCTCACTATGACCGATAATAACGTATTCTACTTGGAAATTCCTCAACATAGAAGGAGAAACTTCCCCAGTAAAAGAACCTTCCCACTGGCTAGAAACATTTTGAGCTCCTAATTTAATTTTTTTATTTTTTTTACCAATAGACAGAAAAGGAAAAGGGGGGCAAATAATAATTTGGCTGTTTTTATAACTCTTAGATAACAAAGCTATATCTTTAAAAATAATTTCCGCTTCCTTGACAGAAGGCGGATTCATCTTCCAATTAGCAATGATAATCTTTTTCATAAGCCTATTATAGCACATTTTCTTCAAAATTAACCTTTTTAAACTAAAATAGACACAGATTCTATGTATCTGTGCCTATTTTAGTTACATTATTCTAATTCATCCCAAGAGATAGTAGTGTATTTATCAGAAGTTAAAGGAAAGGATGGTGGTGGGCCATATAATAAATTCGCATCATAAATAATATTACGGGTATTATAACCAGTATCATCAGTATAAGCAAAACCATATCTTTTATTACTTGCAATCATCCCGTAAAGAGTTAAAGTAGAACGTCGATAATTAGGACAACTACTACTATAATAATGACGCCCTGTCCGACCATTAATCGCCATAAGAGCGGCATCAATTCGAAGATCATCTTCACTTTCCATTCCGACAGATATGTCTTCCTGAGAAATAAGACCAATCACATCTTGACCATCATAATGAGTATACATAAGATCTTTGTTTATAAAAATACTCTTGCGCTGAGTCGGATTATCTGGAAATTTTCCAGAGGCTATGGTTAGACGAGCCGTGTTAATTTTTCCATCAACCCAAACATTATCTTCGACAAAAAAAAGACCATTGTCAGGATTTGAATAATTTCCAACGAGAGACTCTGTTTTGATACTCCAAGTCCCCCAAGTTGCATCACCTGTGTTCGAACTACTCGAGCAACTTCCTGACGCGGAAGTAATACTATTCACTTTATATAAATCATAAGTATCATTTACCTTAAGAACAATATGATAACCTGATTTACCAGAAGGGGCCAAATATACACCACCTGATTGAGCATTTGTCTTAATAAGAGAAAGGTCGCCTGTGATGCCAGTAAAATCAGATTGCGGCACTGGGAAAAGTCTGCCTGCCATAAAAATATCAGACCGACTCGGGATGGGGTTAGTCGGAGGAGCTTCAAGTGGACGAAATGAATCATTCACCGTAGAACTTAATAAATTACGATGAGTGTGAACTCCAAATTCACTGTTGCCAATATGATCTGGATCATTATAGGAAGAGAGAGCACTAGTAATTAAATTGTGGGCTGTTCCATCAAAACGAATACCCCCATTTGAGTGAATTGGACCAAAAACTTCCGTTCCTTCTCCGAAACGCATAAAATCATTAGCAATAACTGCAAATTTAGCAAAAGAAGGAATCGCTAGTTTTGTTTGAATAGTTCTTTTCACAGAAGGAAAATTATTGACACGCCCTTCTGATTTAATATTAACGACTGTTCCTCCTGTTAATGGAGGAGTAATTGTTAAAATAAATTTACCAATCTCAACACCATCTTTATCATAAAAAATATGAGTATAAGGGCCATTATTTGTCGTTCCATCCTTAAAATCGCTCGGATTATGAGCTAAATGCCACCGATAATAATCAATACCCGCTTCAGAAATTTGAAATGCTTGTTCTTTAGCCAAAGTTAACTTAGCAGTTCTAATACTAAATGAAGCCCATGATACAAAAAAAGTAATCAGTGCTGTTGCCAACATAGAAAAAATCAGAACACTCAAAAGTAAAGTCCCTCGAGATTTATTATATTTTTTTTTCATATTTATCATTATAGATTATCCTTAAGATTACGTATATTAACTTGAGTTGTGACAGTTACGGAGGCGGGGGGTCGATTTGGATCAGCATCTATAATAAGAGTTATTTTTACTAAATGAATATTTAAAACAGAAACTGGTTGAGTAAGTGGAGTACTACTCCCGGTGTAATTTGAATCATAATAAGTAAAAATAGCCGTTGAATTATTAACTAAGCCGTGGGCAACTTCCGTGAGAACTTCATTGCCGGATAAATATTGAAGTGGATTTCCTGTTGGATTTATTACTCCTCTCGTTAGAGTATTCCCTGACAAAAAATATCTAATTCTTTCTTTTATTCCATCATTATTATTATCCGTAAAAAAAGCAAAATTTGTAGCAGTGGCTGTTTCAATAGGATAAGAACCAAGGGATGAAGGTGAGGCAGCTCGAATCTCTGAAGAAACTGGTTGAAGAATTTTTCTGGCTTCATCATAAGATGTTAAGCCTCCAGAAAAAACCTTTTCAAAATAAAATGTATCTCTAGCAAGCGTACCTACAAGGCCTACAACTATTGAGAAAATTGCAAGACTAATAAGCATTTCGAGTAATGTAAATCCTTTATCTTTCTTATAATTTTTTATAAATATATTTTTATACATAATTTATGGGGCAATAGTTATTTCTTCTTTCGTCCAGTTAGTTGTGATATTTACGCTTTTTGAAATACTTTGATACCCCGATTTATCAACTTTGATTGTATACGTCCCAGAAGACAAAGCCGAAAAAGATACTTGTCCTGGGGGGATACATGAAGAAGTGTAAGTAAAATAAACATCTGAAATCATAGGAGTAAAAGATGGATCAAGGGTCGAAAGATATATTTTATAACGAAGATATCTATCACCATTATGAGTTGAATTTATATTCTGATTTGAAGATGTATAATAAGTAGATGAAGTTCCATCTGGTCCAACAAAATTCCAAATAGCATTATCTTTGTTTGTTGCGATCTGAACTTTAACACTATTTTCCCCGGTTTGTGGTGGCTCTGTTGCAGGGCTCCAAATAATTTGTCTAAAATTAGTAATAGAACCAGTATCGAAGGTCGATGAAGTTAGAGATCCATTTGAAACATAATTTGAAAAAACTTTTCTAAGACTTAAATTACCAGGAATTGAAGTAGTATCTATGTTCCCATCACTACTAAAATACATTTTCAAATTATCAAAATCAGACTGACCACTACCTCCAGACCAATCAGTTTGAGTTGAAAATCCTTCATTAGTGATAAACGACTTTGTATAGCTTGGCCCCGTTAATGTTACAACTGCATCAGAAATTGGTAAACCTGTCGACTGATCTCTCACTACAACTACTAATCTTCTACCATTTTTTGGAGCTGTAACAATTTCCAAACTTTGTTCAACATTTGGATTGATTCCAAGAGAAAGAAGCGGGTTGGTTCCAATAACATCATATGTTCCGTCTTCTCCAGAGATAAAATATGTATCCCATTCAATATCAGATAAAGTTTTCTTTCCTGAAGTATTAGTAACAAAAGATTCAGAATATTTATGAGTATCAGGAATTGTTCCAATTAATTTATTGCCTAAAATATTAAAATCAAAATTTGGAGTAGCCAAACATTGATTATTTACAGTCGAGATATTAACAGTACTTGTTCGGTCTATAACAAAAGAAATCTGGGTAACTTGTTGCAATAAAACTGTTACATTTGGTTTAATGGGATTAGGATTACCAGATTCACCCACAGGATAAGTACGTTCATTCGAATATCCATCCTTTGTTATAATGATTTGATATCCATTATTTGAAGGAGGAGCATCAACAATAGTAAGGACTCCATTTACATCAGTTTCTTCATTTAAATTAATATTGGGGATAATATTATTATTTATTATATTAACATTTGCTCCTGACACAGGTAGACCAGAAGAATCAAAAACTCTCACGACCAAAGCTCCATTCGTCGAGGCAGTTTCAAGATTTTTTGGCGAAACTTTCGTCGTAAATGAGATTGGGGATACACTTTTATTACACGAAACACAAGAAATATTTAGTTCAATGATCTTCATATCAGCTGGAGATAAATCTTTGGGCGTTCCATTAAAGATTCCATCAAATGGCTCATCAACACTTCGAATCGTTGTTTCTACTGAAAAATCTTTTCCATCACGATTTACTGTTTGGACTTGAGGAATAATACCCGCTGGAATACCGCTAACTGTACCAATATTTTGATATGGCAAATTGCGAACAACTTCAAATTGTTCATTGGCAAGATTTGTCATAATTCCCTTAACTCTTATAAATGTCAATATTTTTTGTATTCCAACAAAACCAGAATATATTCCACCAAAAACAATAACAATAATAGCAATAGAAATTAAGGTTTCTATCAAAGTAAATCCAAGTTTATTATTTCGTTTAGAATATTTTTTCATAAGAAACTACTTAATCGTATCCATGACAGAATACATCGGACTAATCATTGAAACAGCAAAGAAACCAACCGCTCCACCAATAAAGACCATCAAAACTGGCTCAATTATTGTTGATAAATCTTTTGTTTTAGTATCAACTTCTTCTTCATAGAAATCAGCAATATCGATTAACATTTTAGACAGATTCCCTGTTTCTTCACCAACTTCTACCATCTCACCCATCATCACAGGGTATAAATTAGTATTGTTTTTAAAAGAAAATGATAAATTCGAACCTTTTTCAATTGATGTAATCGCCTGATTAATCAATTTTTTATAATGAACATTCTGCAAAACCTCTTCAGTAATTGAGAGTGATTTTGAAATAGTTACACCAGAAAGTAAAAGTGAAGACATTGTTCTAGCTGTGCGAGCTGTATTAACTTCCTTAACCATTGTCCCAATGACCGGTAAATGTAAAATAATCGAATCAAAATATTTCTGCGTAAATTTTGATTTAGTAAACATATATCCGCCACCAAAAAATGATAAAAGTAATAATATAAATAACAAAATATTATTTTTAATTGAATCTGATAACCAAATCACAAATTTTGTTGATGAAGGTAGTTCCCCCCCGGTTTCTTTAAAAGTCGCTGTTAGAGTTGGAACAATATATATCATCATTAAAATAGCAATAATAATCATGGCAATCAGAATAATGGACGGATACATCATGGCGCTCTTTATTTTTTTATTCAAATCATATGTTTTTTTTAAAGTCGAACCAACTTCAAGTAGAACTCGTGGTAAACCACCTGATTCTTCGCCAGAGCGAACCATCGGAACAAAAATACCAGGGAAAACTTTCGGAAATTTTTTCATTCCTTCGGAAAGAGTGTTACCCTTATTAATATCATCCGATAAAGAAATAAGAATGGATTTTAAATAAGTATTTGAAGATTGTTTTTCTAAGACTGATAGCGCACGGCTGACAGTTAGTCCGGCTGAAAGCATTCCACTTAGATTTTTTGTAAATATGATTTTTTCCGAAAGAGAAACCGAATTTAAAAAATTAATGTTCATTGATAATCCAATCGATTTTTTAAATTCTTCGATATAAATCGGTGTATAACCCTGATCACGCAATTCATGAGCAAGTGCAAACTTATCTGTGGCATCTTGGACTCCTTCAGTGATTTCATTTTTTTTACTTTGAATTTTATATTTAAATTTCATTCCTCTATAATGTTTAAATTAATAATTTCGCTGTCATGAAGTTATAAAGATTTTCAATCCGATAATTGTGCTTAATAAACAAATCCCATCTCTCATTTTATTTAACTTTACTCCGAAACAACACGCAATACTTCTTCTGTCGATGTTTGACCCTGGACGGCTAAAAATATTCCATCTTCTAGCATTGTTGTCATTCCCTCTTTTTTAGCTCTCTCTTCAATCTCATCAGTGGAGGAACCTTTCAAAATCATTTCTTTAATACTTGTACTAATATTTAAAACTTCATGAATCCCAACTCGTCCCTTATAACCATCATTACCAACGATTTCATCTTTTGGTTTATAAAAAGGAATTTTATCCCAAGTTGTTCCAGCTATTACTATATTTTCTTTTATTAAAAATTCAAGAACACGATCCATATCTACAACTTTCGAGAGTGAGGCCATTTCAGCCGGACTTAAAAAATATTGTATACTAGTTTCTTTATTTAATTTTCGAACTAAACGCTGAGCAATAACAGTCTTAACGGTTGAAACAATTAAAAATGGCTCAACTCCCATATCAATCATACGCGGGATTGCTCCGGCTGAGGAGTTCGTGTGAATTGTCGAGAGTACAAGGTGACCAGTTAAAGCCGCATTGACGGCTAAAGATGCCGTTTCTCCATCTCGAATCTCACCGACCATGATGATGTCAGGATCTTGTCGAAGTAAAGTCCGTAAACCATTAGCAAATGTTAAACCAATTTCAGCTTTCGTTTGAGTTTGATTAATCCGCGCCATTTGATATTCTATTGGATCTTCTACTGTTGAAATATTAACATCCGTCGTATTTAGAATATCAAGCATAGTATAAAGAGTTGTTGTCTTACCTGAACCAGTTGGTCCAGTAGCCAAGAGCATCCCATTTCTTTTTTTCATACCATCATGAATTCTTTCTAAAGCATCTCCATGGAAACCCAAACCCTCAAGCGAAAAACCTTTTGAGTTTTCACGCAAAATTCTGATAACAGTTTTCTCTCCATAATAAGTTGGCAAAGTTGAGACTCGAAATGAAACACTTCCTTGATCATTGACGATTTTAAACCGACCATCTTGCGGAAGGCGTTTTTCATCAAGTTTTAAATTAGCCAAAACTTTAATTCGAGCCACAATTCCCGAAGAAGTATCTTTTGGTAAAACCATTGCATCATGTAAAATTCCATCTATTCGATAACGAACGACTAGCGACGTTTCTCCTGGTTCAATATGAACGTCTGAAGCCTCTTGTAAAATTGCATGTGAAATTAAAGTATCAACAATTTTAATAATTGGCAAATCCTCGGCCAATTCTTTCAATTCTTTAGTTGATTTTTCTTCAACGACTTCACCACTACTTGAGATCGGTTTTATTGAAATTGATTCTTTTTTAATAATATCCTCAAAATCCGCCTCAAGACTTTTCTTGTACTGAGTAAGGGCTTCTTTAATTGAGTCAGAGCTTGTCAATCGCGGTAAAATTTTTATTCCAACTTTTTTCTTTATAAAATCAATTACAGATAAGTTATCAACATCAAGCATCGCTACCTCAAGTCCCTGGTTTGTTTTTTTATAAGCAATAATATTATTATTTCGGGCAATCGGTTCTGGAATCAGAGAAAGGACACTCGGATCAATGTGCTCACCTTTTAAACTAATAAAAGGAATCCCCAAAGAAACAGCCTGAAGACTGTTCCAATCTTTTTCATTTAATTTTCCATCACTTAATAAAATTTGGCCTATTGATTGATTTTTTTCTTTGGCTTTTTTAAGAGCCATGGCAATGTCTGTTTTATTGACAAGGCCTGATTTATTTAACAGATCAACTATTGTCTTTTCATCTAAATGCATGATCTTATTATAACATATAGAATTAGATTTAAAATTATTTTAACTTACCAAAGTGATAACCTCCCTCATCTTCTCGTTCTTTCTCTTTTTGATCTTCTGACCAAGTTTTGTATTCGCTCTTTTTCTCAAGAGTATTATATACCCAAAAATTATAAGAAGAATTTGTCTCGCTTGCATCAGACCTTGATATCATTGGAGTAACGTAAGGATGCTCTTTTTCAATAAACTTCATCAAAGTATTACCTAATAATTTTTTAGTCGAAAAAACAACCATATATTGATCAACTTCTTGAATAACATCGTGCCAAGGATAAATAGATTCAATTAGCCAATAATCGATTGAGATGGCGAGTTTTTCTCTGATTGCTTTAAGTCCCAAAATTCGAGCTTCATCGCGAGATGAACAAGTGGTCGAAATAAAAACAATACCTTCTGGTTCTTTAATTACTTTCTCGTATAACATATGTCTAAATTTAATTGATAATATTAATCAAACCACCTCGACCAGTATAGTTATTTTTTAAATTTTACAATGAGAAAATATAATTATTGATTTTTTAAAGAGAATTTAAAGTTAATCAATATAACTATGATAAAAACAGATAAGGTTAAAGCCATGACAGGCATCGATATGTAACCAAATTCGTAGATGTAGCGAAAAGCACATGATATTTGAGTTGTACTTGATGGATCAATCGTTGCACAGGCTAAACCGCGAGTTCCACCATTTTCAACATAAATATGATAGACAGAAGTCAATGATCCGAGAATTGCAAAAACAAAACTCGCCTCCAGTATATCAAAACGCTTACGAAATAGAGCTAGGCTAAATAATATTAATTGAGGATAAAGGAATATTCGTTGCCACCAACAAAGAGTACAAGCAGGGTAACCTATAATTTCTGAGTAGAAAAGTGAGACTAAGACAGCTCCGAGGGCAATAAGGAAGCCAAAAATAAATGTAAATTTTTTAAAGAATTGTAAAAATTTATTTTCAAGTCTTCGAAAAAAAATTAAATTAATAGATATTATAAGAATCACGACTTGGAGACCAATCGTTCCGAGAGCTAAAATTTTATTAATAGGGTCAATATAATCTTGCATAAATTTTTTATTTATTCTGGTAAAGTAAAATTAATTTGCTCGGCCAAGAAAGTTAAGGGCAATTCACCACTAGTTTGTGCATCCGTGGGAAATTGCCAAATATTACCGTCTCTAATTGGATCAGTTGGACTCTTAATTGAGAAATTATAATCTTCGAAAAACCACGTTTTAAAATTAATAGATGACTTACCTTTACATTCGGTTGTATCAACCATTTTATCTGTTTTTTGATCACAAACAAGTGGCAACTTATCTGAAATAATTTTAACTCCTTCAGGAAATGTCCAGGAAGGATAGCTATCAATTTTAGCATCAAGACAAGTTTGGACCGGCGTATTATTTGGATTAGCACATTCAACATATGGTAAATACTTTTTTGAACTCCCAAATTCAGCTTTCTGACTCTGACAATGAGTACACCAAAAAGCTCCGTAAAACTTAGCTCCCTTTTCTTTTAAAGCCTGGGCGAATTGATCAAATTTTCCAGATGAATTACCTGAAGATCGATTCAAGAAATATCCACCAACTGCAACAATAATAATAACTAAAACAATAAAAATAATGAACTTTTTTTGCATCAGCTTATTATATCAAAATTACCAACTATCCCAAAGAAAGATAAAGAAATGTAAAAAAGCCTTTATTTTAGCACCTAGTTTTGAAAAAATAGTTTGCAGTGATAGATGAGAAACTGTAGCATCCCCTAGACTAGCAGTTTGATTATTATAAGGAGAGGGTTTAATAACTAATTCACCTACTTCTTTTATATTTTTCTGGTGAATAATTAGATGGGGAGCATTTTGCTGTGGGTTCACAACTTTAATTACTTCAATATAGTCCTGATTGACCACTTGCATTTGGACTGGTTCAACGAGAAAAGCATCACTTGGAGAAAATAAATTAATCTCAGAAGTCTTTATTTCTTGATTGCTAATTTTATTATTTTCTATATCATCTTCTTCTTTATCGAATTGAGCTAATATATCATTCCAAGATAATTTCAATATTGCAGGTGTTGCATAGGCTGTAGCCCAAATCCGACTCTCTATATTAGTCCCTGGATAACCACCATCTAGATCTTGTTTATCCAATAAATAAAGAACCGCCTTTTTAACAATATCGTCATTATTATCTTTCTGTGATAAAGCCATAATAGCCCAACTAGTTGAATATGCATTTCCATATCCCCCATCAGAATCTTGTTCATCTGTTAAATATTGATATGCACTATCTAACGCTTTCTTAACAGTTTTATCTTTTTTATAATTTTCAAGCGCTTGTACTCCCGCGGATGTTAAATCAACACTCTCCCAAGAACCATCAAATGATTGCTTTTTAATAATAAAATCAATAATTTTTTTCAAAATTAAATCATCTTGTAGGTACCCTGCCTTAGCTAAAACAATTAAACCAAATATATCATCATTAACAAGCGATGGATCACCTAATTGCTCGCCATCAAAACT
>JBBRJM010000007.1:0-22836 GCA_038219305.1 Minisyncoccia bacterium
AACAGATTTAAACTTATCCTCAAAAAGCTTTCCTGTTCTATTATATTTTTTATTAAAATATTTAGAATATGAAGTACATAATTTAAGTATAAATTTTGTTA
This sequence comes from Minisyncoccia bacterium, assembly GCA_038219305.1. Lineage (GTDB taxonomy): Bacteria > Patescibacteriota > Minisyncoccia > Phycocordibacterales > UBA9973 > UBA8515. The sequence goes on from JBBRJM010000007.1 coordinate 102, forward strand.
TATTGTTCATTTCTTCCGCTCCTAAGCCTTGCTTAGGAGCATTTGGATTATATATGTATAAATGAAAATGATTTGGCATTAATACCCATGCTCCAATACATATAAGAGTTTCTCCTCTTTCAAAATCAAAAGCACTTATATGCTTATCAACAATATCTCTGCGAAAATTTATACCATATTCTGAATTACAAAGATATAAAAGTTTTGCAAATCTAGAATAATCTTCTTCGTCTAGAAAAATTTTTTGCTTGCTATTCCCTCTATTGTATAAATGATAAAATTCACCATTTACTAATTGTGTCATTCTCATCCCCATATTTATATTATAAATAATTCCTCGCTCCTAAGCAAGGCTTAGGAGCGAGGAATTTAGTCTGTTTTAATTATTTATTATTTAGTAATTTTTCTTAAGTGCAGCGGGTAGGTCTTTAATGCTTTTTACCACAACTGATAAGCCAACTTTAGCCATTTCATCTAAAAATATCTTTGAATCAAGACTTTTATCTTCAGTATTTTTTACTCCAATACCTCCCCACTTTCCTTCGAGGACTAGTTTAGCACAAGTGACAGTTGGAATAGCTGTCGTGTAACCAATGGCATTTCCACCAGTTTCTTTAAAAGCTTCCTTATGATCACAGACATTATAGATATAAACGACTTTCTTCTTTCCGTCTTTAATCCCAGAAATAATATTACCTATGTTGGTTTTGCCAACGTAGCTTTTATTAAAATCTTCTCCTTTTGGTAGGATTGCTTTCAGAAATTTAACAGGCACAACTTTTGTCCCATTATAATCAACTTCATCAATTCGAGTTAAACCAACATTATATAAAACTCGTAAGTAAGTTAGATAAGTCTTAGAAAAAGTCATCCAGAAACGAATTCGTTTGAGTCCTGGAATATGAGTAGGAATTGTCTCTAATTCTTCATGATACATCAAATATGGAGTAAATTTACCAGCTTCGGGGAAATTAAATTCAAAATATGGGGCATCTTCATCGATGAGCTTACCTTTAATTTTCCATTTTTTATTCTCCCAATATTTAATTGGCAAAATTAATTCACGAAGATTAATTTCTGGATCAAAATTTGGAGCAAATTTAATTTTTTCATCTTTCGAACCACCATTGCAATCGAGTATATCAATCGTTTCAATTTTATCGAAAATATAATCTCTAGCATAAGCCGACATAATATTAGAAACTCCCGGATCAAAACCAGCACCTACAATAGCAAGGAGATTTTTCTTTTTAAAGGAATCACTTTTAGCCAATTGCAATTTATAAGAGAAACCATACTTCTCTGGACTTTCATAGCAAGCCGTATCAATATAATTAACTCCATATTCCAAACAAGCATCCATGACTACTAAATTATCATACGGACTACCCCAATTGACAACTAATACGGGTAATACCTCCTTTAATAAATTTAATAAAAATTGACTATCTCCGACATTTCCGATATGAATTGATAAAGTGACTTTGCCCTTAGTTTTTTTTAAAACAGAGTCACGCACAGCCTCTACCTTCGACAACGTCCGAGCCACAACGTGAATCTCAGAAAAAACACTTTTAAACTGAGCCATTTTATGCAATCCGACGCTACCCACATTTCCACAACCAATAACTAATATTTTTGACATTTGCTCATTATATCAAACATATCTCTAAATACAATAAAATGAGAATTATGAAATTTTTTATAAATCGAAGTGCTTGATTTATCTAATAATTATAATATACTCAAGATATATCATTTTTAAGCGAAAATAGACTCTTAATAGAAATTAATTGAAAAATATAATATGCCCAAAAAAATAATTGTCAATAAATTTGGAGGTGGAATCTTAAAAAAAGACTTAATTCCTCTTATTATTAAACGATTAAAGGAAGAAGTCGACGCGGAATTTGCCCCAGTTGTCGTAGTCTCGGCTATGCCTGGAATTACCGATAGTTTAGTAAATTTTTTGATCACAGTGCGAGACAATTCACTCCGAGAAGAAGAGGCTTGCCTTTTAATCACTGATTACATAAAAGAAATGAAAGAAATTCATAATAAAATTATGAACGAAGCGGGATTTGATATGGAGTGGCAAATCAAGATAAGGATAGAACTTGATAAATTATTTTATCAAGTGGAAGAAGATTTATTGGTTATCATGGCTACAGAAGAGAATATTTTAGAAGATCGAATCGTTTCTTATGGGGAAAAATTATCATCAATAATTATCAGTAATTACTTAAATTTCCATAAAATTCCTGCCAGAGGATATTTCGCTGAAGAAATTCCTATAATGACTGATAATAATTACAATAATGCTCATATTAATTATGATGTTTCAGAGAAAAATATTTCTCTGAAATTATTAGGAGCAAAGGAAATTCCTGTCATCACTGGCTTTACTGGATTAACGGATGATGGACACACAACAACATTAGGCCGAGGTGGAACTGATACGACGGCATGTTTTGTCGGAGCGGCTCTCCGAGCATCTAAAATTGTTTTATGGAAAGACGTGGGTGGAGTTTTATCAGCCGACCCAAAAATTGTGAAAGAAGCCAAAACTATTCCATTCATAAATTATTTAGAAGCAGAAGAATCTGGAAAGATAATTCATGATAAAGCAATTCAATATGTCAAAATGTTCAAAACCCCAATTGAAATAACGTCTATTTTAAATCCGAAATTAAAAACTCACATCGGCGAGACAAAAAAATTAGAAAAAGGAGCCAGAATTGTTTCGCTTAAAAAAGACTTAAACTTGCTTTTAATTAGCGACGAAAATGTCAAAGTTACTGATTTATTAACAACTGTTAGTCAAACTTTTCAAAAATATAAAGTTGATATTATTTTGATAAGTAACACTCGTTATAGTCTCCAAATTGTGGCTGATAATAATAATGGTCAACTACATAAAATTTATAACGAATTAAAAGAAAAAATTACAGATATTGAGATGACAAAAGCTAGCATGGTTTTCTTGGTTGGTTGGTTTGATGCAAAAGATGTTAGTAATTTTAATAACTTATTAGTTAAACAAAATGCAAATTTATTAATTAGTGCTTTTTATTACGAAAATTGTTATCGTATGGAAGCCGTAATACAAACAGATGATATAAATAAAATTATCAAAGCCTTGTACAAAAAATTTATAAAATAATCAGAGTATTAAAAAGCTAAACAAATTTAATTCTATAAAACAATTTTTTTAGCTATAAACTAAAATGAAAAAATTTAAAGTAGGAATCCTTGGGGCCACAGGCATGGTTGGACAAAATTACATTAAACTTCTTGAAAACCACCCTTGGTTTTCCGTTGTTTATTTGGCTGCTTCGGTCAATTCAGCCGGAGTCACATACAGAGAGTCAGTCAAAAATCGTTGGCAAATGTCTACTCCAATACCAGAGAAAGTCGCCAAGATTATAGTAGAAGATGTCGCAAATGTAGAAAAAGCAGCTAAAGTTTGTGACTTTGTATTTTCTGCTTTTGAACTTTCTGATAAGCAACTAGTCAAAGAAATGGAAGAGAGATACGCGACAGCCGGTCTGCCTGTTGTATCCAATGCTTCAGCCAACCGTAAAACGGATGATGTTCCAATGATAATTCCGGAGATAAATTTTGATCATTTAAATATGATAAAAATTCAACAGAAAAATCATAATTGGGATAAAGGCTTTATTGTTGTTAAACCTAATTGTAGTTTACAAAGTTATATCACTCCAATATATGCGCTAATCAAAGCTGGTTATCCTGTTAAAAAAATAGTGATTACTACTCTCCAAGCGGTTTCAGGAGCAGGATATCCAGGAGTACCTAGTTTAGACATGATTGATAATGTTGTTCCCTTCATTGGCGGTGAAGAAGAAAAAACAGAAGATGAGCCATTTAAAATTCTCGGTAAAATTGAAAATAATAAATTTATCAAAAATAAAGACATAACAGTTTCTGCAACCTGCACTCGAGTGCCTGTGATTGATGGACATTTAGCATCAGTTAATATTTTATTTAAAGATAAAATCCCAAGTAAAGAAGATGTGATAAAGATTTGGACTAATTTTAAATCCCGACCTCAAGAATATAAACTACCGACAGCTCCTATTTCTCCGATTATATATCGAGAAGAAGAAAATCGACCTCAACCAAAAAAAGATCGCGATTCTGATAAGGGTATGGCGGTGACTGTTGGAAGGCTTCGAGATTGTAAAATATTTGATTACAAATTTGTCGCTCTTTCTCATAATACAGTCCGTGGGGCAGCTGGAGGCGGAATCCTCAATGCTGAACTATTAGTTAAAGAAGGATATATAAAGTAATTACCAATTAATAATTACTAATTAAATGAAGGATTTTGGCAAAGCCAAAATCCTTCATTTTTGTTATTATTATTAAATTATTAATTAGTAATTACCAATTAGTAATTAATTCTCTACCAACCAAATGTTCTTCCCACATCCTCAGGTGATTCTGGTTTACGAATAACAACAACATGTCCGTTCTCAACTGTAATCTTCATCGGGGAAGAAAGCATACAGTGCTTAGCGGCTAGTGAATTTTGGTAAGCTCCAGTATCATAAACTACAATATACATTGGTTCTCCATCAACATTATTACTCAAATCAAAATCAGGTAATCGAACTGATCCGTCTATCCCTGTATAGATGTCATCTGAATCACAAGATGATCCGGCTAGCCAGACATCAGTTAAATCTCCATCTCTTTTATTATTAACTGGTGAGATAGACCATTTTTGTCCAATAGCCCAAGTATCTAAAAGATCATTCATAAAACTTCCATCAATCACATACCATTTTTTAGCTTCAGTTTTTTTATTTACAATATTTTTTGTATCAATAATTTTAAAAATAGAAATTTGAGCCGGAGCAACAATATAACGACCCCATTCACATACAAGATTTGGATGTGGCATTTCTCTCTTCTCAGACTCTTTCTTAACAAGATCCAAAATCTTCTCAAGTAATTTATCAACTGGGTAACCTTTCGTCCTCATATATGGAATTGGCATTCCACCACCGATATCGAGAGTATCGAGAGATGGATTTTGTTCTTTCAATTTAAAATAAACGTCAAGTGCATATTTAATGGGAACGATAACATCAGATAATTTTTCAATCTGTGATCCGATATGATAATGAAGAATTTTTAAATTTTTAAATGATCCCATCTCTAATATTTCTTTAGCAGAAAAACCGAAGCGGTCAATTGGTTTGTTCCAAATCGAACTTGCTTTGATGGGCATATCAAGTCTAATACCAACATCGTATTTTGAATATTGTAAAAATTTAAGTTCATTAGGTCCTTCAATCAAAGGGAAAATCTTAACACCTTTATGTTGAAGATCATCTATTAGATTTATGTATTTATCAGTCTTGGGTCCTGAGCAAAGAATACGAATGTTCGGATTAAAAGTTTCTTGTTCTAACATTTTCTTGACCAACCAAAGTTCATTAAAGGATGAAGTCTCAAGGTGGGCTCCTTCTCCAACAATAGACATCACTATTTCCTTGCTCTGATTTACCTTCATCGGATAGTGATAGAAGAATTTCCCTTTGTATCCAACTTTTTTCGATAGTGCCGCTGCTAAATCAAGAAAATCCTCCAATCTCTCCTCAATCACAAAAGGCATCAATATCTCAAGTGATGTTCCGAATTTTTCAGCTAAATATTTAACGTTGTAGATGTTGTGACCTTCTTTAATTATGAGATCACCCTCTTTATTAAAATCAAAATATTGAGTATTGAAATCATTGATACCAAGCTTCCAAAGTTTTTTAGAAGCAATTGAACGTTTAGTCATTTCTTTATATCAGGCATTTTGTAATCTCTACCTATAATAAAATAATAATACTAACAATCATACCAAAAAATCCAGATTTGTAAAGAAAAAAATTAATTCTCTTTATTTACCAAACTAACGCTATAGCGTTGAGTCGGTAAGTAAATTCAAATTTGTTTTTTACTCAAAAAAACGCGATAACGAAGATTGGGTAAAGTTAAATGGGTTAAAAATTTGCAAAGAAAAATTCCCGATAGTAAGTATACCATCAGGGAAATCCAATTTTATTTTGACTCAGAACGAATTTTGTTCTGAGATGTATATTCAAATAGATAAGTAAACATAATAATTATTATACTACCTATTATTCCCAATATGATTATTTTTTCTTCTATTGTTTCAGTCAATATCAAAAAACAGCCTTATCTAAGGCTGTTTTTTAAAAAACTCTATTATAATCCTTCCTCTCTTAAATTTTCGATCAATTCTTTTGCTTTTCGAGAAAGTCGAATTGGCATTTCTACTTCTATTTTAATTAATATATCACCGCGACCTCGAGTTGAAGGCACACCTTTACCACGAACTTTTAACGATTCTCCATGATTGATACCTTCGGGAATCTTAACTTCAATATTGTGATCATCAAGTGTTTTCAGTTTATATGTCATTCCAAGAAGTGCATCAGAAAGTTTAATTTTTAAATCCATTATTAAATTTAAACCATCACGTTTAAATATCGGATGTGAGATAACATTCATCTTAATATATAGATCACCCGATTGGCCACCAGAGACTGCCTCACCACCTCCTGTCATCCTGAGCATTTCATCATTATTAATTCCAGCTGGAATTTTAATACTTAATTCTTCTTCCCTCTTGTGAATTCCAGCACCGTTACACTCCAAACATTTAACAGATGGGGTTTTACCCGAACCCTGACATTCATCACAAGTTTTAACAGTTGAGAAATTTCCAAGAATTGAGCGTTTAATTTCACGGACTTGACCTTGACCATTACAAACCTTACATGTATCCATTTTAGATCCTGGTTTAGCTCCAGTTCCATCACAAACATTACAAGTAGAAATTCTATTTAGTTTAATTTTTTTCTCAGTCCCAAAAATTGATTCTTCAAAAGTTAAATTAACTGTGGTCGTTAAGTCGTGACCCTTACGAGACTTTTGGCGACTTCGTCCTCCACCTCCAAAAAAATCTCCAAAGATATCACCCAAGTCACCCATATCAAATTCCACTCCACCGTTTTGACCCGAGAAATCAAATCCACCAAATCCACCTTGCCCACCACCAAATCCACCAGCGCCGAAACCTTGCGGACCATCAGCTGAACCAAAGCGATCATATGATTCGCGTTTTTTATCATCGGACAGAACTTGATAAGCTTCATTAATTTCTTTAAATTTAGTATCATTCCCTTTATTCTTATCTGGGTGATGAGTATGAGCTAATTTATGGAAAGCCTTTTTTAGTTCTTCCTTCGAAGCATTTTTATCTAATCCTAATGTTTTGTAATAATCTTTGGGCATAATTTAATTATCCTAGCATCGAAAGTGTAAGATATTAAAAATCTAATATCTTACACTTTCGGAGCTTTATTTATTATTTTCTTCTGGGTTTTCTTTTGCTTCAGCTTCTTTAATGTCGTCATTTATTTCTTTAGCTTCTGCTTCTTTTGCGCCATCTTCTTGAGGTGGAGTTGCTTTATTCATGGCTTCACCAATTTTTATCATTGCATCTGAGAGTTCAGTTGTCGCTTTCTTTATAGCTTCTATGTCACTTCCTTCCTTAGCAGTTTTAAGCGCTATTATTTTTTCTTCCACTTCCGTTTTAATTTCAGCAGAAACTTTATCGCCATAATCTTTGAGTGATTTTTCAGCTGTAAAGATCATCATTTCGCCAGTATTTTTAATATCTGCGACTTCTTTCTTTTTAGCATCTTCATCAGCATGAATTTCAGCTTCATCTCTCATTTTCTTAATTTCAGCATCTGTTAATCCAGAACTTGCTTCAATTCTAATAGATTGTTCTTTGCCTGATGTTTTATCTTTAGCTTTAACATTTAAGATTCCATTAGCATCAACATCAAATGTAACTTCAACTTGAGGAATTCCACGAGGTGATGGTGGAATACCATCCAAAATAAATCTACCAAGAGATTTATTATCTGTCGCCATTGGTCTCTCACCTTGAGTAATGTGAATCTCGACAGAGGTTTGATTATCAGCAGCAGTTGAGAATATCTGTGATTTAGAACTTGGTATTGTTGTATTGCGTTCAACAAGCTTTGTAGCGACACCACCTAAAGTTTCAATTCCAAGAGATAGTGGAATAACATCAAGTAATAATACATCACGTACATCACCTTGTAGAACTCCTGCTTGAACTGCAGCACCGAGTGCTACAACTTCATCTGGATTAATCGAACGATTAGGTTCTTTGTTAAATAATTTCTTGACGGCTTCGTAAATTGCTGGCATTCTGGTTTGACCTCCAACTAAAATAATTTCATTTATTTCAGACATTTTAAATGGTGAAGCATCAAGGGCTCGCTTGGTAATTTCTATTGAACGAGTAACGTATTCTTCGGCAAGAGATTCAAGGGTTGCTCGACTCATCTTCATAAGTAAATGTTTAGGACCTGAAGCATCAGAGGTAATAAATGGAATATTAATTTCTGTTTCCATCGTTGTTGAAAGCTCATGCTTGGCTTTCTCAGCCGCTTCTTTTAGACGCTGTAAAGCTAGCATATCTTTTGTGACATCAATACCTGAATCCTTTTTATATTCATCTGAAATCCACTTAATTATTTTCTGATCAATATCCTCTCCACCCATGTGAGAGTCACCATCAGTTGATTTAACTTCAATAACATCATCTCCAACTTCAAGAACTGATACATCAAAAGTTCCACCACCAAAGTCGTAGACAACAATTTTTTCATTCTTTTTATTATTAAAGCCGTAAGCCAGTGCGGCAGCTGTTGGTTCATTGATAATTCTTTTAACATCAAGACCAGCAATCACACCAGCATCTTTCGTCGCTTTTCTCTGAGCATCATTGAAATATGCCGGAACTGTAATAACAGCTTCAGTAATTTTCTCTCCAAGTTTTGCTTCAACATCAGCTTTAATTTTGCTTAAAATTTTGGCAGAAATTTCTTCTGGACGAAGCCATTGATCACCTAGACGCACTTCAACACCACCTGTTGTTCCTTTTTGAATTTTATAGGGGGTAACCTTATCGTCTTTTTGAATTTCCGGATCATCATACATATGACCAACGAAACGTTTAATACCGTAAATAGTATTTTCCGGATTTGTCACTGCTTGACGCTTAGCTAAAAGCCCAACCATTCGGTCGCCATTTTTTGCCAATGAAACAACTGATGGTGTTGTTCTAGCACCTTCAATATTTTCAATAATTTTTGGCTGTCCACCTTCAATAATTGCGACTGCACTATTTGTTGTACCCAAGTCTATACCTATAATTTTACTCATGATTACTTTCTAGGTTTTAGTTTTTAGATTCTAATATATATAGAATAAAAAACTAAAACTTTATTAAATTAATTTATAATTTTTAATAATATTTTTAACCTAATTCTAAAATTTTGAATTGTCTTATAAATTTAACCTAAAAATAACCATTAAGTTAAGTAAATACGGATATTTTCAAAAGTATTCTATCCGAACTATTCAAAGAATAGTATTCAAAATTTCAAAATCTTAAACACTGTAAGATTATATACCTCTATTATAATTTTGACAAGTACTACGCGACCGCTAAATACTTGTATAATTTATTATATATTATATAATGACAAATATGGTAAAAAAACCATCAATTCAAAAGGCTATTTTAAGAACGCTTTCAAACAAGAAGGCAGTTTCGATTGATTCTGTTCAAGAATACGTTCAGAAGTCAATTTTGCACGATATTAAGCCATTAGAATCAAAAAATGGTCTTACAGAAAAAGCAACTTATGCGATAAATCGATCTATTAAAAATCTGGTTTTAGATGGTTTAATTGAATCATTTAATTCTGATAAGAAGCAATATTTTAGGCTGACAGATAGTGGTAAGCATAAATTTAATAATATAGCTCTTGAGTGTGAATCATCGTTGGTCTCAACAAAGTGGGATGGTTTTTGGAGAATTATTTTACTTGACTTACCAGAAGAAAGAAAAAATGAACGTGAAGCTCTTCGCTATCTTCTTAAAAAGGCTGGTTTTGTTTGTATAAAAAATTCTGTTTGGATTTCAATGTATCCTTATGAAAATCTATTTATAAATATAAAAAAAGATTTAAAATTATCATCAGAGATGATGATCATTGCGACCGATAATATTGATTCTGAATCAGAAAAAGAATTTTTTTCACTATGCAATTTAAATAATAAAAATGACTAGGTCTTGCCTAGTCGAAAAAATAAAAACAACTAGGCAAGACCTAGTCATTTTTATTTTTTATTTATTTTATTTTTTATATTCGTATATTCTAACACTAGCTGGTCGAATGATCCGCTCCCCCATTTTATAACCAACTTGAACAATTTTTTCAATTGTGTGATCTTTTGATTCATCATCGGTCTCTACAATTTCAACTGAATTGTGAATATTTGGGTCAAACAGAATTCCGATGGTTTCAATTTTATCGATTCCAAGATCAGACAAAACTTTTATAAATTGTAAGTGGATATATTCTACTCCCATGCGCCAATTTTTATCAACCTTCTCCCAAGCTTCTTTATTTTCAAAGGCCATATCAAAACTATCAATAGCCGGCAAAAAATCATTTATAATTCTTTCCTTGGTAAAAATGGAAGTGTTAGATCTGATTTGTTCAGATTCTTTTTGTAAATTAATATAATCAGCTTTGGCTCTCTGCCAACCAGTTAAATATTCTTCCTTCTCGCGACGGCAGATCTTTAATTCTTCGCGAAGTTTCTTTGATATATCTTTGGTAGGCAAGGAATCTCCATCTTCAGTGCTTTCAACGAATTGCAAATCAACAAAATCATCCGATAATTCTTTATCATTTAAAGTTTCATTAATATCATCATTAACAATATTATCTTTCCCTTCCACAGAAAAGTCATTTTTTATATCTTCATCATTCATTCTATTTGGGATAGTTCCTCGTTAGATGGAACATATTTAATTAATTATTGTTAGTAATACAGACCTAGTTAATTCTCAAATAATCCTGATTGTATAAAATACGTATCTCTAGCAGGATTCATTCTTTTATAATATACAAAAATTCAGACTTTTTCAAGTCTGAATTTTCTCTATTTTTTTAACGTTTACTCCATTGTGGTGATTTACGAGCTTTCTTGAGTCCAAATTTCTTTCTTTCAACTTGACGAGGATCACGTTTCAACATTTTAGCTTTTTTGAGACTTGAACGAAGTTCTATATCAAATAAAACCAAAGCTCGAGAAATTCCATGACGAACTGATTCCGCTTGAGCATGAATTCCACCTCCTTTTGTTGTGACAACAACTTCGAACTTCTCAGGTGAGTTAGCTGTCTCGAAAGCGCTGGTAACAATCTTTTTTAAATCAGCGGTAGGAAAATATACAGTCAATTCTTTACCATTGATTAAGTAAGAAGTTTTAGTAGCCTTGTACAACCGAACAACGGCTGTTGCAGTCTTTCTCCGTCCAATGGCTCTAAAATATTCTTTTGTTGTTGGTTTCTTTTCCATATATTATTCGTTTATTGTTAAGCGTTTCATCATTAGAGGTCGTAATTTATTTGAAGGCAACATTCCTGTAATCGCTAGTTCGTAAAGTCCAATCCATCCTTTTTTGCCAATAATTTCAGCATTAGTTGAGAATTTTAGCCCTCCTGGATGACCAGAATATCTTTCATGAAGTGTTTCCTTCATACGACGCTCAGTCATTTTTGTTTTGCTAGCATTTTTAATGTAAACACGAACATCAGCAACTTTATTAGGCGTATAGTCGACAGTATTTTTACCCATCAAAGATTTAGCCGCATCGCTTGCCACGACACCTAGTGTTTTATCTGTTGCATCAATTGTATATGTAGTAGTAGCCATAAATATTATATAAATTCAATAATTGCCATTTTACTTGCATCACCTGCTCGACGTGGAAGCTTTGTGATACGAGTATATCCTCCAGCTTGACCTTTGTATTTTGGAGCTATGACATCGATTAATTTTGAACATTCAGCTTTTAGATTGTAAAGTCGAGCTAACACTAAACGACGTGATGCCAGTGTTCCAATGTTTGCTTTAGTAACCATTTTTTCAATTGTAGGTCTGAGTTCTTTTGCTTTAGCTTCAGTTGTTTCGATTCGGCCATGAGCAATAAGGGCCAACATAAGACCTTTCAATAGAGCATGTCTTTGATTTCTTGTTCTTCCAAATTTTCTGTTACTGTTATTATGTCTCATATATTTTCTTTATTATTTGATTCTTATGTCTAAGCAAAATCTAACTATTAATTATTTAAGTGTTATCCCGTAAATTCCAAGAACTTTTTTTATTTCTTGAATACCTTTATCACCAATTCCTTCAATTTCAAGCAGATCTTCTTTCTTTTTTCGTGCAATTCCACCAATTGTTCGAATATTTGCTCCAGTTAGCGCATTGAGTGTTCGAGTTGAGAGATCCAAGGTATCAATACGAGTTTTCAAAATATCTGTAAATTCATTTCCTTCATTTTTATCACTCTCTTCTTTATCCTCACTTTGACTTTCATTGGCTACTTCTTTATTGTCAGCCATTGATGCAATAGTAAATGATCCAATAGCTTCAAGTTGTTTTATCATAATAGTTATGGCATATTCAAGAGCTTCTTTTGGAGTAAGTGTTCCATCGGTTTCAATAATCATGCGAAGACGATTATGGTTTGTTTTATCTCCAACACGCATATTTTCAACTTCATAAGCCACACGTCGAATTGGTGTAAAAATTGCATCAACTGAAATCATTCCAACTTCATTCTTCGTTTTTTGATGCATATCCTTTGGAACAAAACCAAGACCTTTTTCTATTGTCATTTCAATTGAAAGAGAATTCTTGTTTGTGACTTCAGTAATATAGAGATCTTTATTTAGAATTTCAACTTGTCCTGAAACTTCAATATCACCAGCTGTGACTAATTTTGGGCCTTTAATATTTAATTTAACAGTTTGAGGCTCGTCAGTTAAAAGATGAAAACGAACCTGCTTTAAATGAAGCAAGATTGTAATAACATCTTCTTTAACACCATCCATGACTGAAAATTCATGATCTACGCCGTCAATTTTAAGAGATGTAATCGCCGCACCAGGAATCGAGGAGAGAATAATTCGGCGAAGTGAGTTTCCTAGAGTATGTCCATACCCAGGGTATAGACCATCTATTTCAAAAACACCTTTAGTGCCAACTTCAGAAACAACAGATAACTTTGATGGTAATATAATATTTAAATCAGACATATGATATTTAAAAAGCTTAGAGCTTAATTATTTATAAAAAAAATTAACCATACGTTAAACTAACGACTGTAGAATTCAAGAACAGTGTTAAGATCAAAATACCCTTCAGTATTTTTAGGTTTACCTTGAACTGTTCCTGATAACATTTCGACGTTAAAAATCAACCAATTAGGATAAGTATATTCTTTCATTTTTTTAGCCATATCAGTAAATAATGGACTTTTTTTACTTCCTTCGCGAACGGCAATCGTATCCCCAGCTCTAACATGAGCTGAAGCAATATTTGTTTTCTTGCCATTTAGAAGGATATGTCCATGGGAAACCATTTGTCTTGAAAGTCTGCGAGTATGAGCTAAACCGATACGATAAACAACGTTATCGAGACGACTTTCTAATAATTCAAAGAGAAATTCAGAAGCAGGAGAACCTTTATGAGAAACTGACTCTTTAACATAATTTGAAAATTGCTTTTCACTTATACCATAAAGAAAACGCACCTTTTGTTTCTCAAGAAATTGAGTTGCATAGCCAGATAATGGCTTTGGGCGCTTATTTTTAGAATTTTTAGCGTGACGAGCTTCAGATAAAACAAATTTAGGTGTTTGACATTTTTCAAATACCCCTGAACCAAGTCGACGACAAATTTTATATTTTTGAACAGTCTTCATAAGATAATGTAATTATATATTAAACGCGACGAGGTTTTTTTGGTTTTGGACCATTATGTGGGACAGGAGTTAAATCTTGAATTTGTGTTATTTCAATATCATAAGCCATAAATGATCGTATTGTAGGTTCCCGACCGCTACCTACTCCTTTAATTTTGACATCTACTTCTTTAATACCAAGAGCTTTTGCTTTTTCACCAATAATCGCACCAGCTTTTGAGGCAGCAAAAGGTGTTCCCTTTTTAGCACCTTTAAATCCTAATGCTCCAGCCGAAGTCCAAAACAATGTATTACCTCCTTTGTCGGAAAGTACTACCTTTGTATTATTAAAAGTCGCTTCAACATGCAAAGTACCAGAAACAATTTTTTTCTTTGGAGTTTTAATTGATGTTTTAACCAAAGGCTCAGTTGCCACAGTTGCTCCATCTTTTATTTCTTCTTTTTTTGTTATAATTTTTATCTTTCCCATATTAAATAGTTATTAGTTAAGCAACCGTTAGTTACATTAGTATCCTAAGTTTTTTCTGCTTTTCTTCTTCCACTACCCATAGTCTTTCTAACGTTGCCTCTAATTGTACGTGAATTTGTTTTTGTTCTCTGTCCACGAACTGGCAATTTTCTCATATGTCTGACTCCGCGATAAGATTTAATATCTTTCAATCGTTTAATATTAGCTGATATTTCTCGTTTCAAAGTTCCTTCGATTGACATATCTTTCATTATTTCACGAATTGTGTTTTCTTGATCAATAGTTAGACTATCACCTTTAACTGTTCGTTCTATATTTGCTTGTTTTAATATTTGTCTTGAACGCGAAAGTCCGATACCATATAGGCAAGTTAAACCAACGTCGAGGTGTTTATTATTAGGAATTGTTATACCAAGTATTCTCATAAATAATTATTGTTTTTGTTTATGTTTAGGGTTCGAACAAATTACTCGAAGATGTCCTTCTCTTTTTACTAATTTACATTTAGCACAAATTTTTTTTACTGCGGACTTGATTTTCATAATTTTAATCTTAATGCGAAACAAAAATATAGGGTCTTACCCTGTACTTTATCTCATAAGCATATATCGGGTTATTCTATACTATTTAAATAAAAAATGCAAGGTTATTATCCTCTTTTGATAATTCTACCCTTACCACCATATGGATCAAGAAGGACTTCTACTCTATCTCCGACCAATACCTTTATCCGATGCAAACGCATTTTTCCAGATAGATAAGCAATTATGATTTTTTCCTGACCTACATCAACACGAAAAAGAGTGTTTGGTAGGGCTTCAGTCACAATACCTATAGCGATATTTTTCTCATCTGATTGATTCATTTAGGTAAAGTTATCATAACAAATAAATAATAATTCGTCAAATATTTTGAGTTTACTTTCAATACTATGTTTGAGAATATTATTTTATTTAGTTTACCACCAGTTAAATAATCATTACAATTAGCGAATAATGACATTGATTCGATGAATATCAGTTGGTAGATTTGACTTCCATGGTGGTAACATTTTAAGTTCTGCCTTTGCAATTCCTGACATTGAGTTAAAAAAATCAGTAATATTATTTTTTGGAGTACCGGCAATTTTGTTTTTAATTTCGTTTATATTTGGATTCCACAGAAGATCTACTGGACCAGTTAGGTTGAAAATGACAGATTCTAATTCTTTGTTTATAAATTGATTATTATTCACAAAGCTGAAATTTAATTTTGATAAATCTGTGATTTTGATTTCTTCAAATTCACCTGAAGAAATCTTTGGAAGTAAATTCTTAATAATTACTTTTGATAATTCATCTTTTTTCAGAAGAACAACAGATAAATTATAAGCTATATGGACATCAGCAATTGGTTTCTCAAAATAATTATTTTCACCTAGATTATAATTATAACTAATAGCACCAGGATAATAGATATAACCTTCAGGAACTTCAGCCGATAATTTTTTTTGCAAGTCTTCCAAGATTAACGAATCTGATCTGCCATCCATTTTAGCTTTTTGATCTTCAGACAAAACGTATACCAAACCAGTTCGGCCACCGGAGACTATCGATTTAGCTTTAGCATATATTTTTGTGTATTTAGCAGTCCCTTTAAAACCGACAATTTGAAAATCTTTTGGCGTCCCATTGTAAGCCTCCCCAGGTAAAAAAGCCGTGATGGTGACATCAACAGATCCCGGAATTATTTTATTTTCTTTATCGAGTGTAAATCCCGGAATTTTGACATTATTATTTAATCTATAAGTTTTACCATTATTATCTGAAAGAAAAGTTCCAACTAATAAATTTTGATTTGTTTTACTAAATTCATTTAAAAGTGTGACTTGACCTGATGCCTTAACAGAAATATTATCCGTCTCAGTGAGAGTCATTGTTTTAGTTTGATCTCCTGACATTATCATAATCTCAAAACCTAAATCTGAATCTTTAGCTTTCGAGGCCACAAACTGTTTGTTTGTTAAAGTCGATAATTGCTCTTTAGCTTTTATTAAAATCGTTGCTTTTTCAAAATAAATTGAAGCCCAATATGTTCCCACAATCACAATAATTATTATAAAAAAAAAGAATATTGAACGGCCCACTGGTTTCTTCGGTTTTTTTATTTGAGGGGTACTCGAAAGAGTCTTTTTCGAATATCGATATTTTATATATTCATCAACTTTATCTTGAATTTTAGGTTCTGGTTCACTCATATGCACTTCTTGATTACTCGAGGGTTTATCTTTTAAATCATCAGCATCATCATCAATATTAAAATTGTGATCATTTTTAATGATTTTGTGAATTCGGCCATTCTCCAATTTTATATCCTCCATTATTCTTCTATTCATATTTATTCTCAATTTTTCTCATAATACCTATAGCTTCAATCATAATAAAAGGATCACAAACGCCATTTTTATAACTACATTTCTCTAAAAATTCTGGTCCATCGATCGTCACCACAGTACAATCACGCTCAACTGACGAGGATTTAATTAATTCTTCATTACTAATAACATCAGTAAACCATTTTTTAATATCAGTATTAACAGTCAAAAAAACAGTGCTCGGTAATGTTAGGGTTCGAGGTAAAACACTCAAACTTTGAGTAAAAAATTCATTCCATGATTTTTTTACTGCTTCAAGAATAGGTTCTAGTTTATTTTTTAATTCTTCTGTTATTTTATCAGTACTATAAAGTTTAAATATTTCCTCGGCTTCCCTTTTTTCAATTTTCATTTTTTTGGCAATAGATTTAAATAATGTCTGACGACCAAATGGAAAAGAGAGTGAATGTTTCAAAATACCTTTCGTTACTACACCCACATCAGTTATTTCACCACTAATATCAAGAAGTAGATATGAATCAGGACTAATATATTTTTCTCGAACTGCTAAATAAGAAGTAACAATAAATGATGAAAATGAGACAGGAACATGATGAAAAGTGTGAGAAATAGTTTCTCTAATTTTTTCTAAACAGATTTTTGGAGAAATAGAAATAATCATATCCATTTCAATAAAACGGCTACGCTTACCATAAGGATTATTGACGGAATAACCATTGAGAGAAACATTGATAATATTATTTTCAATAATTTCAGGTACACTATTTGCTGCGCCATATTGCATCTGATATGTACCAATTAAAGCTGCAGCTTCCTTTCTAAACAAATCATCGGCTAAACGTTGATCAAAAACAAAGGAATGATCCTTCTCCATTTTAACGACTCTCGTTTCTGACAAATACCAAGGAGATGTCATAACACAAACTATTTCATCAAAAGCTCCGAGCTTTTCTTGATAAAGTTTTTCAATCGTACTATTTAAAGCAACCAACATATCTTTTAAGAAAGTATCAAAATCAAGTTCATCACGTTCGGCAATTTCAGTCCGAAAAGATTTCAAAATAGTTGGGATACTTTTCCCATCAACAGGTATGAGTGCGAGTGCACCTCCAACACTACCGGAACCTATATCAAAGATTGCAACTTTCCGCTCTTTCTTTTTTGATGAAAATAATCCCATATGAATATATTATACCCTGTTGTGAATTTTTTACAAAGCAATAAAAGGATTATTTAAAAAAATAATAGATTCTGAATATTTATGATCCTTCTATGCAAGAAATTATTATTATAAGACAAAAAAAAGATACCATAATTATGATATCTTTTAAATATATCTGCACTTATACTCCTAATTAGTGTAAGTGATAGTTTTTCCTGCGCCAGTATTTTGATTTTCATATTCTTGGCAACTATAGGCAGTCGCCCAGCCCTGTTTTTTAATTCGATCTTTGGCCTTATATAGCATTTGGCCTGAAATACTGTAAATCGATGGAAAAGAAACATATTGCTTGCCGCGCCAAATGCCATAATCTATTCTGGCATTGATCCAGTAGACGTCATCGTTGATGACGGTTACCACGTCTGGATTGTGATAATCGTCGACAATAGAAATTCCAAACTTTCCGCGATAACGCGCACCGTCGATATCTTCCTGGAACATCCGCACATATTGCGGATTTTCCCACTGGGAATCGGGACCTTTTAAGGATTCGGGTGGTTCGATGCACTCCACAACACCTTCGCGATCCGGGCTAACAAACAAATCTTCCTGACACGATGTAAAAAAAACAACTAAAATACCAAAAAACATAACTAACTTTTTCATCTTTTTTTTTATAATTTAGATGATTTTTTAAATTACCTGGCCTCTTTCACTACGAAAGCGTTGCAGGTTTACATTTCCTTAGATTTTATTGTATCATACAGTGGACAATATGTCAATATAATGTCTAAATCACAAATGAACACCCCAGATAGGGCTTTAGGCCCTATCTGGGGTGTTTTAGATGTTAAATGATTAGAATTAGCTTATTCTAAAACCGCCTTTATTCGTCGAATACCGGAAGCTACAGCTTCTTCTTTTTGAATTTTAAAATGTCCAAGCTCTTTCGTATTCTCGACATGAGGGCCTCCACAAAATTCTTTAGAAAAAGCAGAATCTACAGAATCCCCTATAAAATAGACACTAACTTCATCCCCATATTTAGTTCCAAAAAAATGAAATGCTCCTGTCTTCTCTGCTTCTTCTTTTTTCATAACCAACTTTTGTACTGGTAATTGTTGTTTTATTTTTTCGTTTACTAAATCTTCAACTTTTTTCTTTTCTTCATCTGTTATTTTCCTGTCAAAAGTAAAATCAAAACGTAAACGCTCAGCTGTAATATTACTCCCTTTTTGCATAACGTTCTCACCTAAAACATTTCGTAAAGCTTTATGTAATAAATGAGTTGCAGTGTGAAGTCTCTTTGATTCTTCTCCTGCGTCAGCAAGTCCTCCTTTAAACATTCCAGCAGATGATGTTCTGGATAAATCTTGATGCTCTTTTATTTTTTTATCAAATCCATCTCTATCAATTTTTATTCCTTTTTCTTTTGCTAATTCTTCTGTTAATTCTATAGGGAATCCATAACTCTGGAATAAATCAAATGGATCTACTCCTTTTTCAAATTCTTTGAGACCATTTTCAAGTGTTTGCCTAAATTTATCTTCTTCTTTTTTAATTTCTTCTTTTATTATATTTTCATTCCTTTCTAACTCAGGATAAGCCTCCCTGTATTTTTGAATTATAATATCTATAATTTTAGAAAAGGATCCTTGTTTTAAATTTAATTTGTCGGATAGTCTTATTGCACGACGAATTATACGCCTTAGAATGTAACCACTGCCTGTATTGCTAGGAATTCCACCATCGGCTATTATAAATACACTAGTACGAAGATGGTCTGCTATTATTCTCATTATTTTTCTTGTATCAACCCAACATTCTTCTCCATTTTTTATATAATCTTCGTCAGTTTTATCTCCATATTTTAAGCCAGATAATTCTTCAATCTCATTTATTATTAAACTAAATAAGTCTGTTTCAAAAACAGTTTTCTTTCCTTGTGAGACCATTGTAATTCTTTCAAAACCCATTCCTGTATCAACATTATTCTGAGATAGCTTACCAACTACTTTTCCATTCTTCTTTTCATATTGCATAAAAACATTATTCCAAATCTCAATCACTCTTCCTTCATCATCGGCTTGAATAAATTGATAGTGTGTCATATCTCCAATAGCCTGCTCATTGGGATCGTAAAATATTTCTGTATCAGGACCACATGGACCATTATCCCCTGCACTCCACCAGTTATTTTTAGCTGGTAAAAAGTATATTCTATTTTCAGGTAAATATTTTTTCCAAATCTCTACAGCTTCATTATCACAAGGAGCATTTTCATCACCTTCAAAAACAGTTACATAAATTCTATTTACATCAAGACCAAGTCCTTCATCTTTATCAGTTAAAAAATTAAAACTCCATTTAATAGTATCTTCTTTAAAATAATCACCAAGAGACCAATTGCCCAACATTTCAAAAAAGGTACAGTGTCTATTATCTCCAACCTCATCAATGTCAACAGTACGAACACATTTTTGAGCATCAACAAGACGAGTACCCATTGGATGTTTCTGGCCCAAAAGATAAGGAACTATAGGTTGCATTCCTGCTGTATTAAAAAGAACAGAAGGGTCATTCTCTGGTATAAGTGAAGCGGAAGGTATTATTTTATGTCCTCTGTTTTCAAAAAATTTGAGGAATTTATTACGAATTTCATTTGAAGTCATCCTGTTAGAGATAATCACCCAAAGGTGTGACGTATCTTATTAAATATAAATTATTAATATAAATTCCCATTTAATATCTCTAATAGGACAAGTATATCCTTATATTATACCCTGTAGTGAATTTTTATCAAAATCTGCTACGGAGTTTTTCATATATATGAATTTATAAAAATCTACTACGGGGTTATACTAAAAAAACTAAACAAAAAGCCCTCCGACTTTTACATCGGAGGGCTTTTTTTCTAATTCAAATCTTCATTCATTTCATCTTTAAAAAATTTTGTTTTTTTAAATTGCTCTTCAAAAAACCACAAAACAATAAAAATAAATAAAGTAAAAAGTGTTGCAATAATTGCAATCTTAAATAAACCAAATCCGGCCGCCATTCCAATCCCCGCTGAAACCCAAAGACTCGTGGCCGTCGTCAGACCCATAACTTTTGAATCTTTAGAAAATATTATACCTGTTCCAAGAAAACCGACACCAACAACAATCTGGGCAACAATCATTAAAGGATTGAGGCCCGATAAATAAAGATATTGATTGACCATTTCGTTTGAAATAATCACAAATAAAGCGGAACCCATAGAGACAAGGGCGTAAGTACGCATACCGGCTGTTTTATGAGCCCAAACTCGCTCCGTTCCAATAACTAAACCAAGTAACAACGATATAAATAATCGAGCAATAATACTAATTGTCTCGCCATCAAAAAAATTTTCCATCCTGTTAGAAGCAGGTCGCGATCAATTTATAAAAAAATCATTCACTGCTAATATATTAAATAATTAATAAATATCTTCAACCCTTCTACACCGTGACCTCGGCCTATAAAGGGATTATATATTTTTTATTATATCAATATTTATTTTATAACGCCACCACCAAGACAAATATCATTATCATATACAACAATTGATTGACCTTTATCCACTAAAATATTTTTTTCAAATATTATTTCTGCATAGGTCAAACCTGTGCAATTCACATAACAATCTAATAACTCTCCATGATAACGAATCTGGGCCTGATACAATTTATCTTTTTGAGGAATTGATATTATCCAATTAGTTCTTTCAACTAAATAAATATTATTCTCTTTTTGAGATAATGGTTCTAAATTATTTGAAACCGTAATAGTATTCTTTAAAATATCCTTGGCTATAATATAGTATGGTTTACTATGATCTTGATTCTTGGTAATTGAAAAACCGTGACGTTCTCCGAGGGTAAAAAAGACGGCTCCCTCATGGGTTCCGATTATCAAACCACTCTCATCTAAAACATTACCTTTTTTAGGTTCAATATAATGTTTCAAAAAATCTTTCATATCAAGTGGCCCCAAAAAACAAACTCCTTGACTATCTTTCTTAACCGCAGTTAAAAGTTTATATTTTTGGGCTAACTTTCTGACTTCAGTTTTTTTTAAATGACCAATCGGAAAAAGTGTGTGAGCTAAATCCTCTTGAGTTAAAGTCCAAAGAAAATAAACTTGATCTTTAGATGAATCTTTTGATTTCTTTAATTGATAATTTTTAATTAATAATTGGTAATTATTTACTACATAATGTCCTGTTGCAATATAATCAGCCCCTCGTTCTTTGGCAAATTTCCAAAAGACTCCAAATTTCACTTCACGATTACACATAACATCAGGGTTTGGTGTTCGTCCATTTTTATATTCATCAATCATATAATCCGCCACTCCTTTTTTATAAGCATCTTCAGCATCACACTCTAAAAATGGTATCGAAAGGTGAGCACAAACTCTCATCGCATCCCGACGTTCATCTCGCCAAGTACATTCAATAAAATCTGGTGTCCAAGTTCGAATAAAAACCCCAACAACGCTGTAGCCTCGATCGATTAAAAGAGCGACAACTACAGAGCTATCAACTCCACCCGAAACTCCAACAAAAACAGTTTTATTATTTTTATCATTATTCTTCATACTTAATAAACTGTATTATACATAATTAAGAAAAAATATATAGCTAATAATATAAAATAAAATCAAATACTACAAACTCTGCCATGGCAGAGTTTGTAGTATTTGATTTTATTAAAATTAATAATTCTTAAGTAGTAATTCTTAATTCTTAATTATCCTTACTCCATCT
>JBBRJM010000008.1:0-22195 GCA_038219305.1 Minisyncoccia bacterium
GCTCCCCCTGTTGGACGAGTTCAGAACTCTGAATTGGGTTAAAATTAAAAGTGATTTAGAGTTCTCTAAGGTTTTTGAGCTGTTTCCGAGTTTGAGACTTCAGAACTCATTTATATAAAAAAGCCCACCTAGTGAAGACGGGCTTCTTTTGGTGGGTTTACGTTTGTATTATTTTTTTACCCAGATTAGTTCTGTAGGATAGAACTCATCCGCAATAAAAGAAGAACGTCTGGTTAGCTTGACTACTTCTCCTTTCACCACCACAACGTCAATGAAATCCTTAGGAGTATTTGACACAAGATAATGAGCTAATGCTAGCTCTGATATACTCGGGTCATTTTTCGCTTTTTCTTCTGTTATATTTTCACGAAAAAATTTACTGCCACGCACATCAACTTCATAAGTTTTCCCTTTATATTGTATTCCGAAAGAAAAACTTACTTTTATACCAGTTCCACCATCATACTTTGGATAAGGAAAAAATTCTGTTAACAACGCTGTTGCCCCAATTTTTTCGGGAGAAAACAGCAGGGTATCGGATTTTTGTGTTGACACTTTTCCTTTTTCCCTTACTCGTTTTCCGCTCTTGCTTTCGCAAGAAGAAAAGATTACCAAACTGCTAATTAAAGCAATGCCGAAGAAAAAAACTTTTGTTTTCATTTTTTGAATTATTATTTGTTTTGCATTATTGCTCTATAGAAACCAATAAGTGATACCCATAGAGCAATACACAAAGCAAAAATAACCCAAATATCAAAGAACTATACTACTTTTAATAATATAGCATAATTATATGTATATGTCAAACTGCTCCGAGCCTGGGACGATGTTCGAATAGGAATAATAAATGGTAAATCGAGAATATTATAAACTAATATAAAATAACGTGAATTTAGGTTGTTTTAAGTACTAATTCACGGTAATTTGACAAAGAGACGTGAATTAGTATAATAGATGTATGGTAATACAACAACAAATAAAGAATCGATTAAAAGAACTTAAGGATCGTTACAACTTGCTTAGAGTTGGTAAGGATGATCTTTTAAAATTAATTGAAGAAACTGAGGTTGCAGAATCAGTTTATAACTCGAATGCTATTGAAAATTCAACACTTACACTTATAGAGACAGAAAGGATTCTTTTGGAACTTGAAGTTGCACGTCAGGTTTCTTCTCGTGAAATTTTTGAAGCAAAAAACTTAGCTCGCGTTTCAGAGTATATTAGAATAAAAGCAAAAGAAATAGATATAAGTAAAGAGATAATTTTATTCCTTCATAAAATGCTCATGACAGCCATTAAAGATGATATTGCTGGTAGGTTTCGTGAGATGGGTGAATATGTTCGAGTTGGAAGTCATATCGCTCCTCCACCAGAACAAGTTGATTTATTAATTGATAAGGTTATCAGTGAATATAATAACAATCATGAATTATATTTTATGGAAAAAATTTCAAAGTTCCATTTAGAATTTGAAAATGTTCACCCTTTTAATGATGGCAATGGAAGAATAGGACGAGTTTTAATAAACTGGCAATTAATCCGTCTTGGTTTTCCTCCTATAATAATTAGAAATAAAGAAAAATCTGATTATTATGATTCCTTTTCTGTTTATAGAAATAAAAAGGATTTGAAATTAATGGCAAAAATTATAGCTCTTGGTATTATGGAATCGTTGCATAAACGTATCTCTTACTTAGAAGGTAATGAGAGAATAAAATTATCTGAATTTGCAAAGAAGCATCATAAAACTGCTTCAGCTCTTACTAATGCTGCTCGTAGGCAAACTATTCCTGCTTTTAGAGAAAAAGGGGTTTGGAAGATATCTGCAGATACTATTATTTATTAATCTTTATTATCTGAAGGTAATACAATAAAATCAACTCTTTCCTTTCCAGAGTCTCCAACTTTATCATTTAAAGAACAAATGGGTGGTTTACCTCTTGCTGAATATTCTAACGTCTTAAAAAGATATCCTAAAAATGATCCTGTATATCTATACCTCCGTGCACAACCTATAATTTTATCAATAACTTCATCTCTATATCCTTGCCACTTACATATTTGAGAATATTTATCAATCCAATCATTTACAATATAGGTAATCCAATTAACTAACTCGTCCCTTGCACAAATATTACCCTTCTGTATTAGTCTGACAAAAGAAATAGTTATACGGTTACAAATCTCTTGTTCAATCTTATCTCCCCTAATTAGAAATAAATACATTTTATCCTTATTCTTCAGCAATATCTTTTCCACCTCATTTTTATTTTCGTAAAACTTAACTTTCTTTATTTTGTATCTTATCCATCTTTTTTGGTATCTTCTATCTATTTTTTCAGTTACAAAATCCCAATCAATATCACCATTTTCGGTACGAAAGTGTTTAGAGAAAAACTTATATAGAAGTTGGGATTTAGAAAAGATCCACGAACTACTAAATGTTTGTGGATTATTTTCTTCAAGTAAAATATTTAATTTTTTGATTGCTTGATCTAAATTAATATAGTAATTATATTAAAATTTTCTATTTTTTAAAATTTATCAAATAAAATCTATCTCTGCTCCGAACCTGGGAGGATGTTCGAAACCAGTTAATTGGATTATAATTTGTGGTAGCTTGTATACGAAACTATCAAAATTACTATAAAAGCAAGAGGTAAAATAATTCCTGTACTGATACCACGAACAACGATAATACTTACAAGTGCAGAGATAAAATCAATTCCAAATCCTGCGTATGCCCATTCTTTGATTCTAGCGGGTACTTTGGGAATGATTAATGCAAGAGACCCAAGTACCTTAAATGTTCCGAGAAGAAAAACGAAGTACACAGGATACCCGAGACTTGTGATGCCATTTATAGATAACTCCGTATGAGAAGTCAATACTACTAGCACTCCTTCAAAAAGGAAAATGATGGCTGTTGAAGCCCAAAATAAAATCTTTGCTTTTTTCATATATTTTTTATTTTTATGATAATAATGTAATTAATTATATCATAAGTTCTTACACCATCTACCCTCACAAAAAATCATCTCATTCAACAGAATAACTCTTGGAGTAAAATTAACAAGATGATTTTGAGGGCTCCGTGGGTAGGGATCGAACCTACGACCAATCGCTTACATTTATCCTAAAATTACTTAAAGGGATGGACTATATCATATCCATATTTCTTTTTGCGAAGAAACTTAGGACCAAGGCGCTTCCGCCAAAATAAAATTATTTTGGAGTACTCCCCGAAGGGATAGTCTCTACACCTTCTTCAATTTTTAAATTGAAGCTTGGCTCGGGATTACCCATATAGGGCTTCCCCGAATTCACCTCGTTTTACAATCTACTTTTCAGTAGAAAGCTGCGTAATGCTTGATGCGATTTCTCTATGGCAATTTGCACATAGAAGTATACATTTATCTAATTCGTTGCGAATTTTATCCCAACTTCTCGTGTATCCTTTATCTCCGATACCAAATTCTTTTTTAGAAGAATCAATATGGTGAAATTCAAGGGCATCAATACATTTAGAATAATTACAAATTTGGCATCTGCCTCTTTTATAAATAACGGCAAGTTCTTTAATTTTCTTGCGTCTTTTTGCAACGGCTTTGATAAGTGCTTCGCGCCTATCAGCATATTTCCTATTATCAGACATATACACATTATATATCTCTGTTGGGAAATATCCACAGGCGACCGCTCTACCGCTGAGCTACCACGGAATGTATCTACTTAATTTAAGCAGATACACTATAGTACCAAATAGAGCCTAAAAAAGCAAAATAAAGATCATAGAGGTGGGGGATTGAGAGTCTCCAAATCAATTTTAAATTGAACTTTAGAAGTCTAGATATTCACAGATTAGCCATTGACTGATAGATGTAGTAATTGTAAAATAAAGTTGAGAAAGATATTTGTGTCTATAATTTTTTGCCTTTAAAAAAGGCAATCATACTAAATAAAAATATTTATTTTATTTTTTTAAATAATTTAAAATGTTAAAAAAATGGATGAAGAATTAATAAAAATGGAGGATCAAATTCATAAAGAATTTGGTCTGACCAAATTAGATCTTGACATAATATTTTCTTTTTTGAAAGTGTCAAGAGATGAAAAAAAGGCTTCGGCTGAATGAATTAAAGGGCGTCTTTGGATGCCTTTTTTTTGTTTATTTTGAAATGTTAATATGATATTATATAAATATGAATAATTTACCAGTGTTACTTTCGTTTTTCCCGTTTTTGGTTTTCCTTTATCTTTTATTAGTTAAGAAAGTTTCACTCCTTAAGGTTTCTTTCATAACTTTATTTATTTATACAGTTTTGGCTATTTTTTATTGGCAAATTCTGCCACTTTTTTTATATATTTCTTATGGTAAAGGATTCTTTGTGGCTGTTGATATTTTCTTGATTGTTTTCGGTGCCATCTTTTTCTTGGAAATTCTGAAGGATTTAAAAATCATCAAAAATATTTCATATTATTTAGGTGGTTTATCAAAAGATTATCGTGTTCAGATTATTATTATTGCTTGGTTTTTTGAATGTTTTATTGAAGGGACGGCTGGTTTCGGGACTCCAGCTGCCATTGCCGTTCCAATCTTGATGGGTCTGGGTTTGACTCCTGTTCGAGCCTTAGTAGTTGGACTACTAGGGAACAGTGTCCCAGGGGCCTTTGGCGCTGCTGGGACGCCGATTAAAGTTGGATTTGCTGGTCTTAATACTGCTTCCGTTCCACTTTATACTTCACTTTTAAATGTTGTCGGACTAATCGTTCCTGTTTTCATGCTTTGGATAATTACGAAGGATAGAGTCAATCGTAAAAAAGAATTTTTAGATGCACTACCATTTGCGGTCTGGTCTGGTTTTGTTTTTGTTGCATCATCTGTTTTGTTTGTTTTTGTTGGTCCAGAGTTTCCATCAATTCTCGGATCAATCGCGGGATTAATTATTATTGTTATTTCTGTCAAACTAGGTTTCTTAGTTCCGAAAGAAAAATTATCTTTGATTGAAGAAACAAATCAAGAGGTTGCGACGATGTCGCCTTTAAAATCATTTTTACCTTACATAATTCTGGTATCACTTCTAATTTTTGGAAAGATGATTCTCGGTAAGTTGGGAATTTCACTTTCACTTGGTTTCAGTCATACTTTTAGTTTATTCAATCCTGGTTTTATTTTTATAATTTCTGGTTTATTAGTTATCTTGATTTGGCGTGAAAAAAGTCAAATTTTTAGTCGTTCAGTTAAACAAGCAGTGAGCGGTGCCATCTATCCATTTCTTGTTGTTTTTTCAATGTTGGCCATGGTCCAGATTATGATTAATAATGGTCACAATTTATCAGGATTTTCTTCGGCCATTACTTTAATTACTCGTGTATTTGAAACATCTTTATTGCCATTCTTTGCTCCGTTTATTGGGGCCTTTGGAGCATTTATGACGGGGAGTGTTACCGTCTCAAATATAATGTTTGGTCATTTGTTTAATATTGCCTCAATTAACTTAACACTTAATACGAGTATTATTTTAGCTCTTGGTGTTACTGGAGCGGCAGCCGGGAATATGGTGGCTCTCGCTGATATTCTAACAGTTGAAGCGGTCACTGGAATGAAGAACTCTGAAGTCGCCGTCTTGAAAGGCGTGATTATCCCATGTCTGACATATTTAACGCTTCTTGGCTTAATTGGCATTCTAATTTTCCAATGGTAATATAAATAATATGTTTAATATTTATAAAAGAGTCTATAGTTTTTTTGACAAATTAGAAGATAAAGTTCGGGGTAAATTAACTCATTATCCGCTAGTATATGCATTTCTGGGGAGTATTGGAATAGTTTCTATTTGGCGTGGAATTTGGGTTATTTCAGATAACTGGCAAATGTCCGGGGAACTTTCATTAGCTATCGGGGTAATACTAACAATGCTGACCGGGCTCTTTGTATCATTTTTTATTGGGGAGAATATAATTATTTCAGGGTTAAATAATGAAAAGAAAATTGAGGAAAAAACAGAAAGAGAAATTCACAAAGAACGCAATCTCTTAGCAGAAATAAGAAAAGACATTAAAGAAATTAGAAAAATTTTAGACAGTAAGTAATTAAAAAAACCAAGCCAAATATTGGCTTGGTTTTTTTAATTACTTAGCTACTTATTAAAAGGTAATTCTATAAAAAAGGTTGCCCCTTTATTTTCTCCATTTGATTTAGCATATATTTTACCTTTATGTCTTGCAATAATTTGCTTTGATAAATACAAACGCAAGCCCATACTGTTTGGATTAAGAAGAAGAGCACGCTTACTGCGATAGAAGATTGAGAAAATTCTAATCTTTTCAATAAATGTCAATCCAATACCGTTATCACTAATAAAAATAGTAATTTTTTCATGATTAGAAATAAAGTCAATCAATATTTTTCCATTTTTAGGAGTATAAAAAATAGCATTTTCAATAATGGTGTCGAAAACAAATGAAATTTTTTTCAAATCGTTAGTTAGAAGAGGGACATCTTTAAAGGTTGATACTTGAAAATTAAGTCCTCGTTTGATAATCTCATTTTTATATTTAATAATGGAGTTTTCAACTATGGTTCGAATTGATAACGCTTGGAAATTATAAGTGGCTATATTATTAATTGTCTTAATTCCAACTAAAATATCAACAACTTCAACAATTCGGTTAGTCGATTTACTGATATTTTCTATATAAATAGCACGTTCTTTTTGAGAAATATCTTTATCTAATTCTTTTGTTGCCCAAAGTATTCCAGTTAGCGGTGTTCGAAACGTGTGATTAGCAATTGAAATGAATTCATTTTCAAGTTTGCTGATATTTAAATAAAAAGATAAATATTTAAACCAAAAATAAAAAACACTCAAGATACAAAGTAAAGGTATGAGCCAATTTGGAAGATTGTAGATTTCCACCAAAAAATCATTCTTAAATATCAAAAGAAATACACCGGCGATGTAAAGAGTTAAAAGACCTATTTTAATAATTTGCCAAATTTCCTTCATTTATCTATTATATCACGTTTATTGTTAAAAAAATAAAAATTATTAACATGTGTTATAATAAAATTATGTTTATTAAAATCAAAGTTCAAGCTTCAGCTAAACATGAAACTGTAAAGAAATTAAAGAGTGATCGATATTTGATAAATGTTAAACAACCCGCCGAACGTAATTTGGCTAACAGTCGAGTTTGCCAAATAATGGCTGACATTTTGAAGGTAAATAAAAAAGCTGTCCGGATAATAAGTGGTCATCAAAATCCTTCTAAAATAATTTCAGTTAATATTGAAACTCTTTCATAAATTAGATAATTATTTTGTTTGCAATTGTATGGTAGTCTCTAAAATATAAGTAAGAATGATTGACGATTAGCAGATTCCAATTTATTTAAATCAGAGTATAATATATAGATTATTAAGTAATCATTACTTTAAGTTATGAAAATAAATATTAAAGCCACAAATATCGAATTAACAGAAGCGATTCGTGATTATGTTAATAAACGTTTAGAGAGTGTTGAAAAGTTTATCGATGACGAAGATGAGAAATTTATTTATGTTGAAGTCGCGAAAACAACTAATCATCACAAGCAAGGAGATTATTATAAAGCAGAATTTAATTTAAAAATCGATAAACAAAGTTATTTTACTGATGCAGAAAAAGAAGATTTATACGTTGCAATAGACGAAGCAAAAGATGAATTACTCAAAAGGATTATTGACTCAAAAAAACGTAAAAAAACATTATTTCGTAGAGGTGCTCAAAGGATAAAAGATATACTCAAAGGTCTTTCAAAGCACAACCCATTTAGCTAATTAATATTTTTTAAAAATTCTGTATAATCAATTTCTTTTTTTCCTTCTGAAATAACTCGTTCAATAATGAACGAGTTATTTTCGTATCGAGCTTTTGTTATTTTTACTCTAATTTTTTTACCTTTAACATCCGTAAAAAAATAAACTCCAGGCCATCCAAAGTAGGCTCGATATTTATTGTAATTTTCCTCGGGGTTACCATTTGGATCAATTTCACCATCTTCTTTTTTGATTTTTTTGCAATGGCTAGCAAATGCTTCATTTTGGGCTTTAAAAATAATTTTTTTATGAATAATTTTTGGAATTACTTTGACTAATAAATCGCCTCCTAATTTGATCAGTTTAGCTTTTAATTCTGCTTTTGTATCATTAATATCAATCAAGAGACCTTTGGATATAATAATTGCTCCGCTATCTAATTTAAAAATCATTTGTTGGATAGAAACACCAGTTACATTGTCACCGTTTAACAAGGCTTGCTGAAGTGGTGAAGCTCCACGATAACGTGGTAATAAAGAATAATGAGTATTAATAGTGCCGAATTTTGGAGTATAAATAAATGACTCAGGTAATATTTTACCGTATGCAACAACTATAGATAAATCCATTTCTAATTTTTTAAAATCATTAATAAATGATGTATCAATTTTTTCTGGCTTGAGACATAAGATATTATGATCGCGGGCCCAGCGAGCCACGGGTGTTTCTTTTATTTCCATTCCACGGCCTGATTTTTGATCTGGGGATGTAATGATAATTGTCGGTTCATAGCCACTTGATTTTAGAATATCAAGTGTTTCGTAAGCGATGTCTGGAGTTCCTAAAAAAGCAAAATTTATTTTTTCCATCTAGTTAGTTAATTCTGTGAGAATAGAATTAAAATTATTTGAGTAATTAAATATATTAATAAAAAACCTATAATAGATTATAACATAAAACAAGATAAATTAGATAATTATTTAAATTCTTGGTCTGATTGGGCTTCATGCATATCTTTAGCTTTATCAATAAAAAGAATTCCATCCAAGTGGTCCGTTTCATGCTGAAATATATGAGCCAAGAGTCCTGAGCCTTCCTGAACAAATTTCTGACCTTTCTCATTGTATGCTTCAATTATCACTTTGGTGGCACGACGGACGTTGCCATAAATTGGACGTACTGATAAACAACCTTCTGGCATTAATTTTCGATCTTTTGACATTTTCTTGATCACTGGATTGATGAAAATTAAATCTGGGTGTCGAATTTTTAGTTCATTGTTATTAATTTCCGGTTTATTTCCACGGATATAATCTTCGTCAAAAATTCTTCCTGAAACAACAAAGATTCGCAAGGCTAGGCCGATCTGCGGAGCTGCAATAGCCACTCCGTCCCATTCTTGATGTAGGGCCTGGCTCATATTATTAAGAATCTCAATTATTTTTGGTTTTGTGATGTCGGAGAGGGGAACTTCTTTAGAAATTTCTCTAAGTACAAGGTCTCCGTTTTGTACAATAGTAATCATAGCTATTTTAAATCTTTGATATATTCTAGTAATTTTGGAATTTTTACTATTTCTTGAGAGCGATTATTCATATCGCGGAAAATAACTGAATCCTCAATAGCTTCTTTTTGCCCAAAAATAATAGCGTATTTCATGCCAGATTTTTCCGCCATAGCAAGCTGTGATCCTAGGTTATCTTTTGAAATTGATTGAGCGATAGGCACTTTACCTTTTCTTAAAATTTCAATAACGTTGAGTGATTTTAATTTAGCATCGAAACCGAGTTGAATGAAATAAATTTTCGGCTTTTTAATGATTCGAGGTGTTAATTTAGCAAACCAAGGTGATTCAACAATTCGATCAACCCCAAGTGAAATACCAACAGCAGGGATATCTTTTTTACTACCCAACTGTTTTCCGAGATAATCATATCGGCCACCTGCTGTAATAGTAATTTTTTTGCCGGTTTCTTTGTCTTCTTGAACAATCTCGATAACGGTTCTGGTGTAATATGAAAGACCTCGAACCAAGCATTTATTAATGGTATAAGGAATATCCATTTGTTCTAAATATTCAAGAACTTCTTTGAAGTGTTTCTTGCAAGCGGGACATAGGTAAGATAAAGTTTCGGGAGCATTCTGATTGAGCTCAATTGTCTTTTCTTCTTTAGAATCAAGAATGCGAAGGGGATTGATCTTTAATCTTTCTCGATCTATCGCTGATAATAGGTTGATATTTTTTTTGTAATAAGAAACCAACTCTCGAATATAACCAGCGCGACATTCTTTATCACCGATGGAATTAATCTCAACTGATAGATTCTCAGCTCCAGCTTCAAGTAAAATTGTCCAAGCTGTTTTAATAACCAGTGCATCTAGAATACTTTTCTCACTTCCGATAGCATCCATATCAAATTGGTAAAATTGGCGATATCGGCCTTTTTGAGGATTGTCATGACGAAATGATGGACCATAACTATAGAATAATAATGGTTGAGGGAGAGTTTGCATTCCATTCTCAATGTAACTTCGCATTAATGGAGCTGTATGTTCTGGTCGAAGGGCTAAATGATCGCCACCTTTTGTTTTAAGAGTGTACATTTCTTTATCAATAATATCAGTCCCAATACCAATGGCTGAGGTGAAGACTTCTTCTTGTTCAACAATCGGTGTTTCAATAGGCTTAAAACCATAATAAACGGCCACTTCTTGAGCTTTTTCAAAGAAACCTTGAAAATAATAATATTGATCATCAATAATATCTCTCATTCCTTTAACAGATGTAAGCGGTTCTTTATTTGACCTTTTTTTTTCTGAGTTCATTTTATTTATTTTCTTTATAATCACCTGGTAAATAGGAAATATTACTAAGTGGTAGGAGCCTTAGAAAAGCTCGACCAACCATTAAATCTTTTGGTAGTAATCCCCAAGAACGTGAATCTGAACTTCTATTACGATTGTCACCCATAACAAAATACTCATTATCTCCTGTATTGTATTCGCCCGTTTGAATAAATAATTTTTCATTTACATATGGTTCATTTAATTTGAAACCATCTAGATTCTCTTTATTTATAGTAACTTCATTATTATTTACGATTATTTTTTCATTGGGTAAACCAATGATTCTTTTAATAAAAAATTTTTTTGTATCATTAGGATAGCGAAAAATAACAACATCACCGCGATTTGGTTCACCAAGGATATATGATATCTCATCGACAATCAAATATTCTTCATTGTGAAAAGTTGGAACCATTGAGTCTCCCGAGACAACGAACGGTTGAGCGATAAAGAGTCTAATCGGAATAACTATGATCAAAGCAATGATTGCAAATTTTATTAAATCCCAGATATCTTTAAAACCATCTTTGAACTTAGTTTTTTTAAGAGGATCATTTTCATTACTTTCAGGGTTTATATTATTTTTCATATTTGGTTATTTTATCACACAATTTCTCTTGACAGAATATGATTTGGTATGGTATAAAGTTTTTAGGGGAAAAATGATTATTTTGTCCATTATTATCGTAGAGGGTATGTAGCAAATATTTTATGTGATTAAATAAAGACGGGAGATTTCAATAATAATAATAAAACATTAAATCCTCATGGTATTACTGAATGGTGTCAACTTTCTGTTAAGACAATAGAAGGATCATTATTAGATTTTAAAATGAAAATATTAAAAAATGTGGAACCTTTTGTTGATTTTAGTTGAGTAGAAAATACAGATCAAGAAAAAAATACAATACTAATATTTTAAGAGAATAAATTAACACCAATTTAGTTTTCTTTTTTGTGTGATGTTTTAGATATTGATAGATGTATGAGTGAATATACTTATAAAATTTTAATGACAACAAAAGAAAAACATAAAAATTAATTATTTAAATTCATAATAATATAGCAAAACTAATTGAAAAATGTTATAATATTAAATATGAAAGATTTACCGCAATCTGTAAAGTCATGCTTGTGGTCTTATGATGTAGATAAGATGGATTTTAATGTTTCTGATAATAGAACCATTTTAATACATAACATACTTAATATGGGGGCAAGTGATGCCATCAGTTGGCTATTTGAAAACTTTAATAAAGAAGAAATTTCAGATGTAATCAAAAATACTAATTCAAGTGATTGGAGTAAAAAGTCACTTTCCTTATGGTCACTTATTTTTAATACCAAGCCAATTAAGGCTGGGAGATTTTCATAATATGGATATACATTGGGATATACTTGATAAAAATAGAAAAGATATTTTATCAATTTTAAAAGAATTTAAAATTGATGGTTTTTATCTTGCTGGAGGCACAGGGCTTGCACTCTTACTAGGTCATAGAGATAGTATTGATTTTGATTTCTTCAAAGAAGGGGATTTTGATACTTCTATTTTAATTCAAAAATTGGAGGATTTACTTAAGAATTATACTCTAATTATTACTCAGAATGAGAAAAATACTGTATCTTGCATAGTTAATAATCAAATAAAATTAAGTTTTTTTGGATATAAATATAAATTAGTACAGCCACCTGTAGAGACAGAATATTTTCCTATTGCTTCAGTTGTAGATATTGCTTGTATGAAATTGTCTGTTATTACTAGCAGGTCTCTTGAGAAAGATTATATTGATTTATATTTTATTTTACAAAATTTTAAATTAAATGATTTATTAACACAGATGAATATTAAAATTCCAATATTAGACACTTCTCTTGTATTAAAATCACTAGTTTATTTTGATGATGTATTGAATGAACCGATTCTTTTCAAAGAAAATAATGAAGTTTCATTTATTGAAGTTAAAGAATTTTTACGAAATCTAGTTAAAGGGTATTTTTTAATTAATAAATAGTTTATATTCAATATGTTATACGTTTTTGGTTTAGGAAATCCAGGAAGTGAATACGAAAAGACTCGGCATAATGCCGGAAGAATAATACTGGAGCAAATTGCGACAGTTAATGATTTTTCAGAATGGAAAAATGATATGAAATTGAAATCTTTAAAATCAAAAGGTGAAATTAGTGGGGAAAAATTTGATTTTCTATTACCGGAGACATTTATGAATAATTCGGGTAATGCTGTCGCTCCGCTTATAGATAATCCAAAAAAGCTAAAAAATTTAGTCGTCGTCTATGACGATCTTGATTTACCGATCGGCAATCTGAAAATTTCATTTAATAGATCTTCCGGTGGTCATAATGGTCTTGAATCAATTATTAAACGCGTAAAATCGGAAGAATTTATTCGGATTCGGATTGGTGTTTGTCCACAAACACCATCAGGTAAATCGAGGAAACCTAAAGGGGAAGAGCAAGTCGTTAAATTTTTACTCGGACCACTCAAAGATGATGAATTAAAAATAATAAAATCTCAATCAAAAAAAATCGCAGAAATCATTGTAATGATTTCTGCGGAAGGCAAAGAAAAAGCAATGACAATATATAATTAATAATTACCAATTACCAATTACCAATTACTAATTAAAATACAAAAATACCTAGGCTTCATCTTGGTATTTTTGTATTTAACGGGGATTCATAAATATATTAAGTTGTAAACAATTAATTTATAATTTCATTTAATTTTAATAAAATTTATAATGAAAAATTATTTTGTTTTTTTATCTTTTATCTTTTTGTTTTTCAGAAAAAATTTTCCGTATACTTTGGCAATTCAATGATTGAGTTTAAGGAAATCCTTCAAGAATTAGATTTAAAATTTTTAGAAGCTACTTTACTAATCAGAGAATCAGAAAAGAATAAGAATGTTTTCATCCCAAGGGTACTTTTCTATAGAGAGGTTTAAATCTTTATAGATTTAAAAAATGCCTGAGCATCGCTCAGGCATTTTTTAATAGAAACTAGCCACTAGAGCCTAATCCTTAATCTATTCAGATTTCTTCTCAACTTCCAAAAATACAAGAGTCATTCTTTGATCTTTAGCTTCAAAGAGAGTGACTTGGAAGTCATAAGTTTTACCAAGCTCGAGAGTTTTCTTTAGTTTTTCTTCTGAACCAAAGCTTGAATTATGAACTAGTCCAGCGACGCCTTGCTTGATCGAAACGAGAGCTCCATGCTTGTTGAATTTAATAACAACTCCGGAAACAATGTCACCTTTCTTGAGTGTATTTTCAAATTCTTTCCATGGGTTTTCTTTTAAAGCTTTAATTGAGAGGGAAATCTTACCATCTTTGATCTCAATTATTTTTGCGCGAATTTTATCTCCTACTTTAAACATTGATCTTGGATCTTCTACTAGACCCCAATCGATTTCTGAGATGTGGACTAATCCTTCCAGACCTTCTTCAACCTTAAGAAAGACTCCAAAGTCAACGATGCCGGCAACTGTACATTCAAGTTCTTCACCGACAGCATATTTACCGATAATTTCTTGTCGTTCTTCTGGGTTGTTATCTTTTTCTGAGAAGATAAGTTTACCTTCTTTTGGAAGAGCTGAAATCATGATGACATTGATACGCTTACCGATAAGCATCTTAAGAGCTTTTAGAATTTTATCTTTATCAGAATCTTCAACTCGTGGATAGTGTTCACTCTTCAATTGTGAAGCCGGAAGGAAACCTTGAATACCTTGCCATTCTAGGATTAAGCCACCTTTGTTAGCTTCTTTGATGGTAAGTTCAAGAGCGATTTTAGATTTGATAGCTTTATCAGCTTCACTCCAAATGAGAGCCTGTTTGGCTTCTTTTAGGGAAAGTTCTATATAGCCTTCTTCGTTATCAGTTGAGACAATTTTAGCCTTAACAACATCACCGATATTTACTTTCTTGATGATATCTTTGGCGTTAATGAATTCTCGGCCATAAATAATACCAGTTCCAAATGGTGCTAGATTAATGTAAACCGATGACTTTTGGATAGAAATAACTGGTCCTTCAATAAGGGCATCTACTTGCGGAGGGGTATCGGATTTCTCGAGCATCTTGCCGATACTGGAAAGTTCGATCTTGGCACTTTCAGCAATATCTACTATTGCTTCTTGATCTACTATTTTTGTCATAATAATTAAAAAAACCGCTCTGATTACTATTTGAATAATTTCAAAAGTAATTCGCGGCACAGAATGAATATCTTTATTATGTTTGGTAAACAAACTATACTAAAGGGTTAAATTCAAACTGGGCTTATAAGATTTACACTATACTATAATTGTTGTATCTTCGCAACTACTACATTCAGATAGGGCTTTAGGCCATATCTAGAAATAAGACAATGTTATATAATTATAAATATGAGAAAACAACCATTGTTAACAGATAATTATTATCACATTTATAATCGTGGTGTAGATAAAAGAGATATTTTTGGGGATAAATTGGACTTGAATCGTTTTGTTGAAAGTATTAAAGAATTTAATCAAATTGATAATGTTGTAAGTTTAGCAAATCTAAGAAAATCTAAGCAGATAGGGCCTAAAGCCCTATCTGAGAGAATAGGGGGATTTTGACGTTTGTAGGGTCTTTTTTCATTTTTTTCTCTTTCTTTTTTATTATTATTTGATATAATAGGCTTATGATTATCACATATCTTGGCAAACAATTCTTTAAAATCGGACAGGGGAGTCTGACTGTTGCGTTTAATCCAATTAGTAAAGACTCAAAATATGGTGCGATGGCTTCTCGTTTCGGTTCTGATATTGCTCTTTCAACTATCAATCATCCTGATTATAACGGTTTTGATATGGTCTCTCACGGTGAAAATGTTCCATTTGAAGTTAAAGGCCCAGGTGATTATGAGATAAAAGATATTTTTATTAAAGGGATAATGACAGAAGTAACTCTCGGTTCGAAAAAATATATTAATACTATCTATTCACTTAAGATTGAAAATATTTCTTTGTGTTTTTTGGGTGCGATTCCTGCTGGTAAACTAAATTCTGATGTTCAAGGTAAAATTGAATCGCCAGATATTTTATTTGTTCCGATTGGAAATGGTGAATTATTAAATCCAGAAGAAGCCTATAAATTAGCCGTATCACTTGAGCCAAAAATAATTATTCCAATGGATTATGATGAAAAGACTTTAAAAGCTTTCTTAAAAGAAGGTGGTCAAGATAATGTTATTCCTATCGAAAAGTTAACTATTAAAGCAAAAGAATTAGCAGGACGTGAAGCTGAAATTGTCGTATTATTAAATTAATTTAAAATTACGTCACGCTTTAGGGATATTGAGCGACGTGATTATACAGAATCATATGCGTACCTATATAAAAAAATTACAAAATAAGCCTGAACATGTTCGAAGACAAATAATGGTCATCACTCTAGTTTTATCGATGGTGATTGTTTCTTCTGTTTGGATATATGGAATGGGTTATCGTTTTAGTGAAAAAAAGGCAGAACAAACAGAACAGGCAAAATCCGGAGTTTCAAAACCTTTTGCTTTGTTTGGTGATTCAATTAGTAATGCTTATAAAAATATCTCAGCTAGTGTTGGAAATGTTTCATCTATCGGAAAAGATAAAAATGAAACCGAAATAGTTAATTCCGAAAAGCAGATAAATCTTATTCCTATTGAATATAAAAATTAATTATTATGGCTAAAGAAGAAATAAAACCAGAACATGTAAATGTTGTTTCCGTTGATATTGGTAAAGAGATGAAAGATTCTTTCATTGATTATGCCATGTCTGTTATTACCGATCGGGCGTTGCCTGATGTTCGCGATGGTTTAAAACCGGTTCATCGTCGAATTTTATATGCCATGAATGAGATGGGACTAACTTCTGGTGGACGATTCAGAAAAAGTGCTGCCGTTGTCGGAGATGTTTTAGGAAAATATCACCCTCATGGTGACGTAGCAGTTTACGATACTATGGTTAATATGGCTCAAGATTTCTCTTATCGGTATCCGTTAGTCCATGGTCAAGGTAACTTTGGTTCGATTGATGGTGACGGAGCGGCTGCCATGCGTTATACGGAGGCAAAAATGTCTCGGATTTCTTCTCTTCTACTTCTTGATCTTGAAAAAGAGACGGTTGATTTTAGACCAAACTATGATCAGACTCGTAAAGAGCCTAGTGTTTTGCCGACGGCAGTTCCTAGTTTATTATTAAATGGAACACTTGGAATTGCTGTTGGAATGGCGACCAATATTCCACCACACAACTTATCTGAAGTTCTCGATGCTACGATGCATTTGATTGAAAATAAAGAAGCTACAACGGAAGATTTAATGCAATTCATCAAAGGTCCAGATTTTCCGACTGGTGGTATTGTCTATGGTCAGACTGATTTAGTCCATGCTTATTCGACTGGTCGCGGTGGAGTTGTAACTCGCGGTGAAGCTGAAATTCTTGAACAAAAAACTGGAACTTTTCAAATTATTATTACTTCTATTCCGTATCGAGTTAATAAATCAACTTTAATTGAATCTATTGCAACTTTAATTCAAGAGAAAAAATTAGAAGGAATTAAAGGTCTGAGAGATGAATCAACTAGAGATATTCGAATTGCCATTGATCTTAAATCTGGAGTATTTCCCCAAAAAGTTTTAAATTATATTTATAAACATACTCAATTAGAACAGTCATTTAACTTTAATATTGTGGCTCTAGTTGATGGTGTTCCGCAAACTTTATCTTTGAAGAGTTTATTATCTGAATTTATTGCGCACCGCTCTGATGTGGTTCGACGACGAACAGAATTTGATCTGAGAAAAGCAAAAGACCGAGAGCATATTTTGCTCGGCCTTAAGAAAGCGCTCGATCATATTGATCGAGTTATAACCGTTATTCGTGGATCGAAAGATACAGCAACAGCTAAAATAAATTTAATTAAAGAATTTAAATTTTCTGATCTTCAAGCTATGGCCATTTTGGAAATGAAACTTCAAAAATTAGCTGGACTTGAAAGAAAGAATGTTGAACTTGAATTAAAAGAAAAACAAGAATTAATTGCTGAATTACAAGCTCTCTTGGCAAATCCTAAAAAAATGATGAAGTTAATTAGTGATGAACTAAAGGACATTAGAGAAAAATATTTAGATACTAGACGGACTCGAATAATAAAAGGTGGAGTAAAAGCAATTAATGAAGAAGATTTAATTCCAGAAAAAGAATCAATCCTTGTATTCACAAAAGGTGGCTATGTTAAAAGAACAGATCCAATAGAATATCGCGCTCAGAAGAGAGGTGGTGTTGGCGTTATTGATATTGAACCAAAGGAAGAGGATTTTGTTACGGAATTACTATCGTGTAATACACACAGCGATTTACTTTTCTTTACTAATTTGGGTAAAGCATACCAAATAAAGATGTATGATATCCCTGAAGGTAAACGAGCGACAAAAGGTAAATCAATCATGAATTTTATTTCACTTGAAAGTGAGGAGAAAGTTACTTCTATTCTACCAATTGATAAAGAAGTAATGAAAACAGTTGAACATTTGATGCTTGTGACAAAAATGGGTGTTGTTAAAAAAGTTGGAGCGGAAAGCTTTAAAGATGTTCGTCGAAGTGGTTTGATTGCTATCAAATTGGATAAGAATGACGAGCTTCAGGCAGTACTGGCAGTCGTTAAAGGTGATGATATAATGCTTGCGACAACAAAAGGTCAATCAATTCGATTTAAAGAAAATGATGTTCGAGAAATGGGTCGCTCTGCTGGGGGAGTCCGTGCCATTAAATTAACAAAAGATGATTATGTTATTGGTGTTGATCGGGTACCAAAGGGAGAAAATAGTTTAGCTCTCCTTGTTTTGGGAGCAAATGGTCTTGGAAAAAAGACTAATATTAAAGAATATAAGACTCAGAAGCGTGGTGGTTCAGGAATTAAAACAGCCAAGGTTACGGCAAAGACTGGTCAGTTAATTGTGGCCAAGATTGTCGGTGATGAAAACGAAATTATTGCAGTTTCTCAAAAAGGCCAAGTTATCCGAGTTGATCTAAAATCAATCCCAACTTCTGGCCGTCAAACTCAAGGAGTAACGGTTATGAAATTAAAAGGTGGAGATAGTATCGCTTCGATTACTTGTTTATAATTGGAAATTAAAAATGGGGGAAAATTTCTTTAGAAATTTTCCCCCATTTTTCTATATGACAATTTAAATTTGTGATATAATTAAATTATGTTTATAAACCCCGAATATACTATTAGTCAATTATGTTTAAAAGAAGGAATGAGAGTTGCTGATTTTGGTGCAGGAAGTGGTGCTTACTCAAAGTTAGCTAGTATAAAAGTAGGTAACACTGGAAAAGTTTATGCGAT
The DNA here is from genome assembly GCA_038219305.1 of Minisyncoccia bacterium. Classification (GTDB taxonomy): domain Bacteria; phylum Patescibacteriota; class Minisyncoccia; order Phycocordibacterales; family UBA9973; genus UBA8515. Next base: position 19,039 of record JBBRJM010000008.1, read on the forward strand.
TGAAGTTCAGCGAGGTTTAGTGACAAAACTAGAAAGTGAGATTAAGAAGTGGGGGTTTTCAAATATTGATTGTCTATGGGCTGACATTGAGAAAAAAGGTGGAACAAAATTAGCTGATAAAAGTGTTGATGCCATAATTATTTCAAATGTGCTATTTCAAGCTGAGGATCGTCTTGGTTTAATTGATGAAGCCAAGCGGATTTTAAAGGACGATGGTCGCGTTTTGTTAATTGATTGGTCTGATTCTTTCTCTGGAATGGGGCCGTCACCTGATTTATTAATTACCGAAGAAGTGGCGCGTGATCTGTTTAAAAAGCGAGGTTTCAAAGTTATGGAAAATATTTCCACAAGCGTTCATCATTATGGTATAATTTTTATACATTCACATGAGTCCCGTTAGAAGCCACGGTCACTGCCTTAAAGAAATGAATTTTTTAAATTATTATAAATTAATATCAGTATGTCATAGTTGTTATAAAATATCAGCGACCGTGACCTGCTTCTAACAGGATGAATAATTTCCAGACAATCTTAGTTGCAATTTTTATGGCTTGTTTTGTCTTTGCTGTTTTAATTTTTTCGGGAGTTTTAAAACTACCTGTTAATTTAGATAAATCAGGACCGACAGGTAAGGTTGTTATTTGGGGGACATTTAGCAGTAATGATTTATATAAAATTCTAGAAGAGTCAGTCAGTCCTTACAAGGAATTGACTATTTCCTATGTTCGGAAAGATGAGTCTACTTATGAAAAAGATTTGATTGAATCTTTTGCGAGAGATCAAGGTCCCGATATATTTTTAATGACACCAAGCTTAATTACTAAGTATGATAATTTTGTTTATAAAATTCCTTATTCTCAATACCCAATAAAAACTTTTAATGATTCTTTTATCGATGGAGCTGATGTTTATTTAGATAAAGATGGAGTCATTGGTTTTCCTCTTGTCGTTGACCCCTTAGTTTTATATTACAATAAAGATATTCTTTCAAATAAAGGCATTGCTTCGCCAGTTTCTTATTGGGATGAATTATTTAATCTAAATGGAGTTCTAACTAAACAAGACGAGAGCGGTGCTATAACGTCTAACATGATTGCTTTAGGACGATATGATAATGTTTTGAATTCTAAAGATATTCTAGCAACTTTATTATTTCAAAATGGCAATTTGATAACAAAAAGAACAGACAAAGGTATTTCGACAATTTTAGAAGGAGATACTAATTCTTTGACATCTTCAGCTGAAGCCGTTTTTAATTTCTTTATGGAATTTTCAAATCCGACCAAAACTGCTTATTCATGGAATAGATCATTACCAATCTCAATCGATATGTTTACGAGTGGGAAAATGGCTTTCTATCTCGGTCGTGCCAGTGAATTATTTAATATTGAGCGAGTGAATCCCAACTTGAGTTACCAAATAACTGAAGTTCCCCAAACAAGAAATTCAAATATTCGCCGAACTTATGGAGAAATATATGCTTTGTCTGTTAATAAAAGTTCTCCTAATTTGGCTTCGGCTGTTTCTGTCGCAGGAATTTTAAGTACCAGCGAAAATGCCACAAATATAGCTAAAGCTCTTAATCTTCCTCCGGTTTTGAAAAGTCTCTTAGCTATTAAACCAGAAGAGCCACATCTGTACACATTCTTTACTTCAGCACTTATTTCAAAAACTTGGATTGACCCTGATAAAAATGGAACAGATAAAGTATTTGCTGAATTGATTGAGAACCTATTATCAAATAAATTAGATGTTAGTGTGGCAGTTTCGCGAGCCCAAGATCAAATTGAGTTTTTAATAAAATAAATTATGAATAAAAAAATATTTGCCTACATTATATCTTTAGTTTTAATTTTTGGCGGAAGTTTTACCAGCTTTATTGCGAATGTCTCTGGTGAAAATGAAAATGTCTCTATAACAAGTATTTCACCCATCAGCGGAAGTGTTGGAGATATTATTTCAATTAATGGATCTAATTTTAAAACTGTTGACAAAATTTTAATTGGTTCGAAGGAAGTAATGTTTGAAAGTATTTCTCTTGATAAGATTAAGGTAAAAATTCCACCAGGTTCAACTGGTGGAAAAATTACAATTAAAACTATTGATTACGGTAGTGCAACTAGTAGTGAAAGTTTTGTTATTAAATCAATTAATATTGAATTAGATAATTCAACTCCTTCTATTACTTCTTTTTCACCCACTGAAGGCAAGGTCGGTGATTTGATTACGATTAAGGGTAAATATCTAACCAATATAAATAGTATTTATTTTGGGGATATTAAAACTCTTCCAGAAACTAATAATCGAACCTCGCTTTTGACAGTTCGAGTCCCAAAAGGCGCTGTTAGTAGTAAAATTAGTTTAAAAACAGATGATAATAAATCAATTGTAAGTTTAGATGAATTTCAGGTTTTATCATTAGTTGGCGGTAATAATAAAGTAACAATTCCAGTTGCTACATCGGTAGTAAATAATGCCGTAACCAATAATCCTAGTGCATATACTACTAATAAAGGACTCGTCCCAAAATGCAATATCACAGGAACAGCTCGGACGGATGGGACTTTTGAGACACCGTGTGATTTTAAATATTTTATGATCTTAATTAATAATTTAATTAAATTCTTGTTATTTACGATTGCTACACCACTTATTGCTATCATCCTTTGTTATGTTGGATGGTTATATATGAGTCATCAGGGTAGTTCGGAGAATTTAGGTAAAGCAAAGTCGATTCTGAAAAATGTTGTTATTGGTTATATTGTAGCTTTAGTTGCTTGGCTGGTAGTAGTTGCTATTTTAAAGTCGTTGGGTTATGAAGGAACAATTTATTTAGAAAATTATTAATTAACTGAAGAAAAAAATGGGAAAAATACAAAAAAATAAATATAGCATTCTGGGGATAATTTCAAAATATAGTTTTATTTTAGTAATATTGTTTATCTTAATCTTACCGAGCCTTCTTTTTCAAGAAAATGTTTCGAAAGTTTATGCAAAAACTGTTAATATAGGTGGTACAGGAATTGAAAATCCTTTACCAGGAATTGATGATATCCCTAGTTTTATTGTAAAAATAATTAATGGTGTTTTGTTTGTTGGAATACCAATTATCACTTTGGCTATAATTTATTCAGGTTTTCTTTTTGTCGCTGCTCAA